>DAHVXO010000282.1 GCA_027356675.1 Symbiobacteriaceae bacterium
TGTACTTCCGGGAGCCGAACGGGGTCCTGTTCGAGATTGCCACGGACGGTCCCGGCTTCGCCGTGGACGAAGACCTCGCGAACCTCGGGGAGAAGGTCGTGCTCCCCCCGTTCCTGGAGCCGCACCGCGCCGCAATTGTCGCGAACCTGAAGTTCATCGACTGAGACGTGCTTCGCCTTCTAGATCTCCCGCAGTGACGATCCCGCCGCGTGGGGGTCGGGGCAGGAGCACGAGCAACATGCAGGGGCTGAATACCGCATTCAAGGCGGCATTCAGCCCCTTCACCGCCGCAAGACAGTCGTTTGGCAGCAGCCGACATGCAGGACGGAAACAGTGAACCCTGAGACAGAGCCAGAGAGGGGATCCATATGCCCGTCATCCTGTGGCCCCGTAATCGTTATGCGAAATGGCTGGTTGCCGCCTTCATGATCCTGTGGACCGTCATGCCGTGGTCTGTGCGGCATGCCCCAGCGGGTCCCGCTGGCCACCGCCGAACTGATCCTCGCCTTTGCGGGGCTGTTTGGACTGGCGCTATGGCTGAACCAGCCGCTCTTCCTGCTGCCGCTGGCTAGCCTGGCTTGGCTGGCATACCGGGACGACATGGGCTGCCTGTTGATGCTGTCAGGCTACCACCTCTGGATGCTGAGGCCGAGTGAAGGGCCCCACCCGATCCCGGTCACGGCCGTTGAGGGGACCATCGCCGGAACTCAAATCACCGTCATCGCAACTCGTGATTCCAGGTATCCGGAGATTCGCGTGAACCAATATCAAAGCGGAGACCTGCTCAAGCAGCTGAAGCGCCGACTCCAGGGCGAGTCGGCGGCCAAATCGGTCCTGCGCTGCACCCTGTGCGGGCGCCCGGTGCCCGGCGACCGGGCGGACGGCACCGTCCACATCTGCGATCTGTGCGCGGGGCACACCCGGATCGAGGCCGCCGCAGGGGGGCACGGCCTCACGGGAAAGGATCCGAAGCCCATGTAAAACAGCAGTGTGGCTTTGCTCACTCTCGTGCTGGTTGCGGGTACCGGGGTGACCGCCGCAGAGGCGGCAGCCTTGCACCCGAGCCCAGTTCATCAAACTCATGGCGAAGGTTCAGACGCTTCCGCCTCAGCGGCGCTGTCAGTGACTTGGGCACTTCAACGGCCCGAGTCTGGAGCCGCGTCTGATAGCCGATTATGTTGAGCGTTCCTTAGTCTTGCACAGCGGCTTCGACGATGGCGAACCGGTGCTCACTGGCATGAATCTCTGCCATACAACCAATGGGCAGTGTGAGCTGCGGTGATGCATGGCCAAAGTCTGCGCCAGATACGATTGGGAACGCATAGCGGCGGGTCCTGTCAACCAGAATGGCATCCAATTGTTCTTTCTGCTCCTCGGTGTAGCCCAAAGGACGGCCAACAAGCAAGCCCGCTATCTGGCCGAAAACTCCCATGTTCTCGTAGTCCTGCAAGACAGCATCGACCCAGGAGGGGCTGGGCACCTCCTCTGACGTCTCAAAGAAGAAAATCGCCCCCGTCATATCCGGCCAGTAGGGCGTGCCCCGGAGGTGCTGCATCGACTCCAGGCAGCCACCGATCAGCCGTCCGTGCGCAGAGCCACCCTTCAACCACGTCCACCCCGACGACGGCTTCGATTGACGAGCACGGGTGAGGTCCAGCTTTTGGCCCCAGTCAAGGAACTCCTCTGTCCAATCAGGGCTGGGCGCTACGCTGCCCACCGGCTCCGTTCGGCAGATGGCCCTTTCCATGTACTCGATCGTATAGGGCAGCGGAGTCGGAAACTCGGCCAAGTCGGTCATCAGAGTGGGACCGTTAAACGTTACCAGGCCTGTCTGCGCGTAGATAGCCAGATTCAGCACGCTCACGTCAGAGTACCCCATGAAGATCTTGGGGTTACGGCGGATAAGGTCCCAGTCTAGCAAGGGAAGGAGGTGGCAGGAATGATTGCCGCCGATAGATGCGATGATCGCCTTCACCTGGGGATCTCCAAAGAGCCGGTGGATGTCTTCGACCCGCTCCTGGGGCGTCCCGGAGACATAGCCCTTCCTGCCCCCTGCGTGAGGCGCCATCACCACCTTATACCCACGAGACTCAAGAAATCGCACTCCCCGCTCTACCCGGTGCGGGAATACGGCAGGGCCGCACCAGGAAGGGGAAATGATACCGATCGTGTCGCGGGGGCGCAGGACCTTTGCCTTCATGGTGGCCTTCTCCTTCGGAGTTGTCTGTTAAGGTAAACATAACCCAACAGGCGACACACGGCAACATCCGGCCCGAGCGGGCAGATACACAGCTGCATGGCGCACTCATCAGTATGCAGCCGACTGTGGCACACACGGGCATGGCTCCGGCCCGATGATGGCCCGACACAACGCGTGCCAGAGGGTAGACCTCTGGCTATCTGTTTTATGGCATGCCAATGCATGAATTAAGCGGCTACAGGTCCTTTGCATGGACCATGCAACCGCTTGGGTGTCAGACGCCACGGGCACCGGCCCGATATTGGCACAAGCACCGGGCCCTTATGTTATCGGGGATATGGTCTACTTGCTCGTCAACGTTCGCACTACTTACCACCCTGGTCGCTCTGCCCAGGGTCTTACCCGTCCGACAATGTGAACCGGCTCTTTCGTCGCGAGCGCATGAATGACACCGCCAGAAATCTCCCCGTGCGACAACCAATGGGAACGTCCGCCTGTTAGCTGCCAGCCGAGCACGACCTGCTGATACGCACAGAGCCGGGGCACCCAATCCGGTAGAATCAGCCCCGGCCCTGTAGGGTCCGCTGCCCCACTCCCCCGTATGTGGACCAGCCGGAATGGCAGAGTCGGCAGGGCTAATTCGTGTGCGATAAGCGGGAGGGCGGTCGGCGCCGTCCCGTGCACCCAGCAGACTGCTAGTTCAACTGGCCCAAATTGGGCGATCGCCCCCCGCACTGCCACAGCCAGTCGCTCATGATCGTGGTAGTCTACTGCCAGCGGGTTCACCCCGACCACGCGCTCCGGATGCCTCGCCACAACCGACACCAAATTTCCTGACGTGCACAGATGTTCCGTCACTTGGGCGAGCATTCCCGTTCCACCCACCACCAGTACGTGCAAGCGCTGCCCTCCTGTTCCGTGCCCTCTACCCCTCGATACGCACCTGCGCCCGCTCGCCGTGCCCGTATAGCCCGCCGCTCTGCTGGTGCTGCAGGACCGGCTGCTCCGCCGTATACTCGCCGGGCGAGACCACACGGGCGTAGTAGTAGATCGGGTCCCCCTTCTGCCAGGCCCAGAAGGTAACTCGCCGGCCATTGACCGCCATCGGCCACGCCGGGCCGGGCCCGGACTTGTAGTTGATCCCACGCTGGTAAGGCCGCTCCACCAGCCGCAGGCCTGAAGGCAGGTAGTCGGTGATGGCAAAGCCCCCGCCGGGCGCCGTCTCAGGGATCCGGTAGGTCAGGGTGACCCTCACCAGGTCACCCTGCTGCCAGGCGGTACCCGCGCCCTTCCCTTCGATTGAATAGGTGCGCTCCACCGCATACCCGGGCTCCTGCTGCAGTTCCGCAGCAGTCATGGGCGCCGTGTAGGCTGCGCTCACGCCCACCTGGCCCTGCTTTGGCTTGAACTGCATGCTCGTAAGCTGTGCCGCCGTCACGGTCCAGCGGACCGATTCCCCGGGTTTGATCTCCTGGGTCTTCTCCTGCCCGCCATCCAGATAGGTGAAGGAGGCCGGTTCCACGGGCAGCTGGGGCAGAGCCGCCCTCGCCGCCAGCAACTCCTGCAGCAGGAGCACAACCTCCTTGGCCGGGTTCTCCAGCAGATAGCCCAGCAGCGCCGGCGCTTCGGGCTCGCCCAGCCTGGCGGCCAGCGCAGCTGCCAGAGCGGTGCTCCCCAGAATCTCATCCTGGTCCCTGCCCAGGTTGAGACGGGTGTTGCTGCCCAACTGCTCGCCGTACCTGGCCATCAGGGCCTGATAGACCGGGCGGGTGCCCTCAAGGTCGCCCAGGGCGGCTGCCGCCATCGCCAGGCGCAACTGCTCACTCGGGCTCAGGTCTTTGGCCGGCATCAGCGCCCGGACCTGCTGGAGCACCGGCTCGCCCAGAGCCGCCAGCCCATACAGGGCCGTGATCGACCGCTCCCGGCCGGTCTTCGGGTCATCCACCACCTGGTAGAAATACTCCGCCAACGCCTGCCGGTCGAAGCGGTCACCCGCCACATCGGCCGCCAGCGCCGAAAGGTCCAGGTCGCCGTCGCTGTAAGGCAGGATGGCGATGCTGCCATCCGGCGCCTGAAAGGCCTGCGGGTTCCACTCCGGCTCCGGCTGCTGCTCATCCGCCCCGAAGTAGGTCTTGAGCAGGTCGGTGGCCACCGACCGGGCGAGTTTCTGCTCCAGGCGCTCCCCGCCGCTGTAGCGCATCGGATTGAGAAGCTGCAGGTAGCGGCCCCGCTGATGGTCGGTAAAGATCATCGCCACGAGCCCACTGGCCGGTCCGGCCATCTGCGTCTGCGCCCCGAGCACCTGGTAGTCCACCCTGTGCTGCAGCAGGTAGGAGTCGATCACGGTAAACTGCTTCTCCAGGGTATCCTGCAATCCGCCGGCGCCGGCGCCCTGCACCTGGACCGTGTAGGTGCCTCCCGTCAGCTTGTCGATTGGAAGGATGACCGGGGCGAAGGCCTTCCCCGTGGCGGTCGCGGTCTGCCGCCGGCCGGACGGCCCGGTCACCGTGACCGTGTAGTCCACGGACTGCCCGTCCGCCAGATCAGCGCCAAAGCTGCGCACGGTGATGGCGGGCCGGTCGCCAGTCAGGTAGGTGTCGCTGAAGACCGCATCCACAAAGAACGGGATCTTGACCGCCACCGGGGCGGTGCCCGTGGCCGCTCCGGCGATGCCCGGCGCAAAGGCCTGGTAGGTCATCCGCCAGGTGGTCAGGTTATCCGGCAGCTTGAAGCTGGTGGTGGCCCGCCCGTTTGCAGCGGTGGCGACGGTGCCGAAGTAGGAGGCGTCCCGGAAGTCCCGGCGAGGGGCAGACTCTTCGGCCGCGACCATCTTCGCCGTCGACCCGGCCGAGGGGGCCGGCGACGGAGCGGCTGTCGCCGACTGCCGCTGGGCCCCATCGGTGGGCTTCATCAAATCGGATGGCCCGGTCTGCCGGGTCCGGCGGATGCCGGAGGGCACATGCTCGCCGTAGAGTTCCGCCAGGATATTGGCCTCCTGGTTCTTCAGGGCAAAAAGCGCCTCATCCACCAGGTTCAGGTTTACCTGCGCCCGCACGGGCCGGCCGGCCGGGTCGGTCACCTGCACGGTGAGCGTCACGCTCTCCCCGGGCCGGTAGACGGACCGGTCGGGGGTGACCGTCACCTTCAGCTCCCGCTGTTTGGCATCAAAGCGGACGGGAAATTCCTGTGCTTCCTGGTACTGGCGCCCATCGAAGTAGACGCCCTGGACGTTCGTGTTGGGCACATCGCCATCGGCAAAGGGGAAGCGATAGGTGGCAGTCTCCTGAACGGTGTACGCCTGCAGGCCCATCCGGGCCTGATAGAAGAGGAAGCCGTTCGTACGGTCAGCCACCGGGGCGTCGTTCTCTAGCAGGCGGAGGGCGACCTGCTCACCCAGGGCCCATGTCTGCTGCTTCCCATCGACGGCGGCCAGGCGGTAGTACTTGTTGGGGCCATAGCCGCCCCGGCTCTGGAACTGGTACTGGCTGCCCGAGAAGCCCCAGTCCTGGGCCACCACACGTCCGTTGGTGTCCAGCACCTGGAGCTTCACCTGATACGACTTGTCGGGGTTGATCGGCATCCGGTGGGCGATCTGGCCGTCGGCATCGGTGATCGCAGTGAAACTGCCCATCTCGCTGGGGGCCGGCCGATAGCGGTACTGCTTCACCACCTTCTTGGCGATGAAGTCGTAGTATTCGCCGTCCTCCTCCCGCACCCAGTTCTGCTCGATCAGGGTGCCCTGCACCCGCAGACCAGCGGCCGGGGCGCCGATGTAGTCCGAGTCGGTGCCGGCGTTGATCTTGTCGAGGGTGATCTGATTGACCCGGGCCTTGATCACGGCCGCGCCTTCCGTCACATCGACATCGGGACGCAGAGCCACGTTGCGGCTGAAAACCTGGACGCCCGTGCTGGTGCTGATCTCCCCGGCCTCCGGCAGGCTGGCCCACAGGTTGAAATTGGCATACCCGGGCCCGCCGTAGTTGCCCCCCTGCTCCTGGGCCCCCGGTGTAAAGAAAATCGCGGCCGTGCCGTCTGCCCCGGTGGTAAGGCGGCCCTGGCCACCGCCGTTCCAACTGATGCTGTAGTTCAGGGCCAGGTTCGGCACCGGGGTCCCCTCAAAGAAGGTGCTCTCGGCCTTGAAGGTAATGCGCTCCCCGGCGAAGACCGCCCGCCGGTCGCTGGTGGCCGTCATGCGGTAGGCCGGCTTGGTGTAGGCCTGGACCTCGAACCAGCGGCTCATCACCTGCTCGTCGCCGCTCCGGACCTGGAGCTCGTAGTAGCCGGGCTCCAGGTTCGGCAGGGCGAGCGAGCCGCTGAAGGCGCCGTCGGTCACAGGCAGGGCGGCCCGCACCAGGGGCGGGGGGTTGCTGCCGTAGCCCAGCCAGCGGTACTCCCGGCGCAGGATGGCCGCCGTCACCTGTCCCACTGTGGCTGCACCGGGTGCACGCGGCTGGAGCACACCGAACAGCTTGACCGTATCGTCGGGTTTGTAGAGCGGACGGTCAAGGTAGAGGTACTTCCAGTACCCCGGCAGGCCCGTTGGCTGCATCGGCCCGGGGTAGGGCATCCGTCCCCGTCCCGCCGGCATCGAAGGGACTGACATCGGGCCGCCCGGGTAGATGGTGTAGCCGCCGGGGCGCACGGCGACCACCGATTCCTTGCTGCCCGCCCGCACTTGCAGGTACAGGCCCGCCGATTCTCCAAGAGCGGAGGGGGTCTCGAAGAGCGCGAGGCCGTCGGCCCCGGTGGACGCCTTCCCGCCGGGATGGGATACCTCCGCCCCTGGGACCGGGCCCCTGGTGCTCACATCGTTGATCCAGATCAGGCTTTTCGTCGATGTGACGGTGAGGTGGGCGGCGAGGTCTGTCACCTGGAACCGCACCTGACGCATCTGATCAGCCACGGTCATTTCCGCCAGGTAGTAGCCGGCGGGCAGCGGCTCGGGGAGAAACAGGTAGGGGGAGCCGTAGCCGGGCATCGGCTTCAGTGCGGTCTCGAAACGGGCGACCCGGCTCAGGCCGCCGGTCGGCTCCCGGAACCGGCCGGCCGAGTAGTCGGCCCACCAGGGCACCTTGTCGGCATTCTTCAGCGCCTCGATGAACGGGGCCGCGTCCGTGTAGCGATAGACCGCCACGCTCACCGGCGCCTGGTTGGAAGCGCTCTGCCCGTAATACTGCACGGGGAAGTAAGGGGTCTCCCCGATGGGGAAGTCCTGCACGTCACGGCCGACGGACAGGTAGACTTTGGCGTTCTTGTCGGACTGGTCCGCCGGCGCGGTTTCAAAGGCGAAGCGGAATTCCTGGTCCAGTTTGGTGTCGCTGCCCTCCAGCGGCAGCCCGGGCTTCAGGGTCACGGTGTAGACGGTGCCGGGCTGCAGCTTCTCCTGCGGGACGAAGGCGCTGGTCTTCTTGTGCCGCTCGAAGCGCCCGTCCACCTTCGGCGCGATGCTGAAGAACCCGGCCAGATCGCCGTAGTTCTCATGGCTGAAGGTCAGTTCGATGCCCGTGTCCAGGGGAACCCCGGTGGCCTGGCTGCGGGGCAGGCTTCCCAGCACCCGGAATGCGGCCCTGGTCTGGAAGGACCACTGGTAGGGGCGCGGGGCGGCGGCCTGCGCCCCGGGGCGGGCCGTGGCAGACCCCGCCGCCGGCGCCAGCCGGAAGCTGTAGACCTTGTTGGGGTCGAGCGGCTTGACCGGCTTGATGGTGATGAGCTTGCTCTCCCGGTCATTCTGCTCATAACCCAACTCCACCGCGGGCGTCACGGTGAGCTGCTCCCGGACCTCCTTCAGTGTTAACGGCTTGGCCGAGGCGAGCCGGAAGGATGTGGTCGGGTCGATTCCCGCCGAGTCCGCATGGCTGGCGGTCAGTACGACGCCTGCCGCCGGAATCTGGGCCTCCGGGGAAGTCCGGGCCCTGAACCCCCGCAGGGACCAGACCCCGCCTGCCACCACGGCGACTACGAGCAAGGCGGCAAGGGCCGCAAGGGCCGCGTGGCGCTTTCGCTGCATCATCCTCAGCTCCGTTCCGCTGAACTCTCGTCAAACGGTTGGACGGGGGGATGTGGCGGAAGGGTTTCATGGGGTGTGCAGACTGCGGCATGAAAAGGCAGCGCCGGAGCATGCTCACAGCCTGGCAATACCTGCAGTCGCAGCCGGAAGCTTGACACCCGGCACTCGCATACATACACTATGCGCACCACGCCGGTGAACGTGGGGCAGGTTTATACCGCCTTGGGCAAGCTGGAGAAGGATGGGCTCGGCCCGTAGGTCCACCTTTTCCACCGGTTCGCCTCTTCATCAAGCTCAGCCTGGCCCGACGCACACACCAGGCCGACGCTACGGCGATTGTACAGGCCCAGCGCCTGGCTACCTTACGTGCCATGCAGGAACTGACCGCCCTGCAGGAATGGCGGGCAGGCGGGCCGGACGAGGAAATCGCCATGCTAATCGGGTCCGGCACAGCCTCTACGGCGGGTCAGAGCAGATCGGACAGGCCACGCGCCTGCCTCTGGGCGGGGCACCCGTCACCGTGGGGGAACGGGTCCCCGCCGCGTTACGGGCGCGGGTGGAAACCATGCGCCAGGTCCCGGATCGGCAGCGGGATCTGATCTGGGTGCAAGATGGCCCCAGGCTGATTCCCGTGCCCACGGGGGAGGGCGAAGCGCCTCGCACCGTCGATCTGGGCTCCTGGCCAGGCTTCGCGGAGCCCGGTCTGGGATCGGCCGTCTTTGCGCCGGGAGGCACCGCCCTGGCTTATACCTACAGCTTCGGAGAGGGCTCCCACCTCTTTGTGGTGAACAACCTGGGCGACGACCTCCCGATCTACCTCGGACCGGTTGAACTGAGTGTCCTGGGCGCGCTAGGCGCTGAAACGGAGGCGGTGCCCCTGGACTGGTACCGGCCGCGGGCGCTGCCAGGCTGGCCCATCTCCTGGTCGCCGGACGGGCGCTACCTGGCCTGGCTGAAGGGCGACCGGCTGGTATTGTTCGCGACGGAGTAGGAGCCGGCCCGCAGAAACCTGAACGCTTATGTACGGCCCGATTCTTTAAGGCGCGGCTTGGAGCCATCAGTCCGTCTCCGATATCTGTAGTACAGCTATGAACTCCTTGATTCGGGTATGGAAACAGTCCCGACCGAGTTGCCGGGACCTTGCTTCGTACCTACATTTGCTCCGGGGCATCCATGCCGAGCAGCTCCAGCCCGATGCGCAAAGTGGAGGCCGTCGCCTGAACAAGGGCGAGACGGGCCTGCCGTACTCCTGGTTCCGTCTTCAGGATCGGCTTATCGTGATAGAAGCGATTGAAGACCTGTGCCAGGTCGAGCAGGTACTGTGCGATGGCGGAGGGTTCCATCCGTTCCTCGGCGTGAGTCACGGCGTAAGGGAAGCGACCAAGCTCCCGCAGGACCGCCCACTCCTGCTCCCCAGCGTAAACAGGGGAGGCAGAAAGAGTGATAATGCCCCCTGCATCTCGGAGCAGCTTGCTGGCTCGGGCATGGGTGTACTGAAGGTAAGGGCCGGTTTGGCCGGCGAAGTTGAGCGCCTCCTCCCAGCGGAAATCGATGTCTGAGATCCGGTTCTGTCGAAGGTCGTTAAAGATGACTGCTCCAACCCCAATAGAACGTGCGACTCTATCCCGATCCGGTAGCTCCGGATTCTTCTCGGCGCTGATCTCCCGGGCCAACTCGATCGATCGGGTCAGCAGATCCTCCAGGTAGATTACGTCGCCCGCACGGGTGCGGAGTCGCTTGCCTTCCACTCGCAAAACGCCGAAACCTACGTGGTGGCAGTTCTCAGCCCACGCATGGCCCGCCTTCTTCAGCACAGCGAAGACCTGCTGGAAGTGGACTGACTGCCCCTGATCGACGACATAGAGGAGCTTCTCAGCTCCGTAGCGGTTCCGGCGGTACTCGGCTGCTGCCAGGTCGCGTGTGGCGTAGATGGTAGCGCCGTCTCTCTTGAGGATCAGGCAGGCGGGCAGGTTGTACTCTTCGAGGGGAACGACCTGCGCGCCCTCGCTTTCTACCAGCAACCCCTTTGCTCGCAACTCTGCGATCACGGCTGGCATCTTATCCTCGTAGAAACTCTCGCCGGTGAAGGCATCAAAGCGGACCTGCAGCAAGTCGTAAATGCGGCTGACTTCCTTCATGCTTTCCTCGACGATGAAGCGCCAGATTTCCCGAACGGCTGGATCGCCGTCCTCAAGCCGCTTGAAGTAACGGCGGGCCTCCTCTTCGAGTTCGGGCTGCTCCTTCACCCGCTCACTGAACTGCTGGTAGAGCGCCAGCAGTTCATCGATTGGGTTGGAGCGCACCCGTTCTGGATCACCCCAACGGAAATAGGCGACCATCAGCTTGCCGAATTGTGTGCCCCAGTCGCCGAGATGGTTGATCCCAACGGTTCGCCAGTCCTGGTGGCGATAGATCTTAATCAGGCTGTTGCCGATGACAGTCGAGCGCAGATGCCCGAGATGCATCGGTTTTGCAATGTTCGCCGACGAGAAGTCGATGAGGACGGTGCGTCCATTACCGCTCCCGCTACTGCCCCAGGTCTCCGCCTGGGCACGTTGAATGAGATCTGCCCCGGTAGCCGGACGGTCGAGGAAGAGATTGAGATATGGCCCTGCCGACTGCGCATCTGCGAGCGGGGCGGGCAGTCCGTCGTTGCGGAGCGATGCCGCCAGATCTGCTACGATGGCGGGCGGAGCCTTTCGCAGGCTCTTGGCCAGGGGAAAGCAGGGGAATGCAATATCGCCCATCTTGGCGTTTGGAGGTGTCACCAAGTGTCCGATGATCGTTTCGGCATCCAGGGGGAGGTGGTCGGCAAGAATCGCGGCCACCTGCGGGTAGAAGACGTGCATACCGATTCCTCCTCAAGTCGAACGGACGGATGAGATGTCCACCTGCAAAATGATAAACGCCCGGCTCTACGACGAATGTCGAAGAGACGGGCGATTCCCGCGGTACCACTCTCATTGCCCCCGAGAGGGGCCGCTCTAGCCGCTGTATTGGGCGGAACCATCGCGTCCTACACAGCCGTAACGGGCCTTCAGACCGATCCTCGGGGGTGCGCTTCACTGCGGATCACGCGCCCGGCTCTCACCAGCCCCGGACTCGCTTGGCGGACGACCGCAGGTACTCTCCCCTTCATCGGAGCGAGCAATATTTCAATTAATCATACGGTGAGCTCTTGCACCTGTCAAGGCCGATGCAATCTGGCCGGCCTACGTCTCCGTTCTCTGGGAACCGATAGTTGATACCACCGGCCGCTTCCACGCCGGAACATGCAGAGGTTGACCCGTTATGGATTATGTCGTCGCAAAAACCCGCGAAAACGAATTCGGGCACGGCTCCGGCCCTTGTCCCTTGAGGCGGCGGGGGCGAGGCTTCCGGTAGACCACCCAACGGTCACATGGGTTGGTGGAAGATACGGTTCTGAAAGGGGAACTCCCGATGGACGACGAAAATAACTGCCAGCCATTCTAACAACTTGAACCCACTGTGCAGAGGAGGTTAAAGCTGTGGCCCGGATAAAACTGGATACCGCTGCTGCAGCTGAGCTGTGCAAGGGATATGGGATTCGAGAGATATCCTTTTTCGGTTCGGTTACCCGTGACGATTTCCGACCACATAGCGATGTGGATGTGCTGGTTGAGTTTGAACCCGATGTCCACATTGGGTTCTTTGAACTGATGGATATCCAGGATAGACTCACCTCACTGCTGGGCCGTAAGGTTGACCTCGTTACGAAAGGGATGCTGAGCCCTTTCTTCCGGGATGACGTATTGGCCGCACGGGAGGTTATCTATGTCAGTTCACGATGACTTATTTATGTCCGTCATATCCTGCGAGCCATGGAAAAGGTTCGAATCTATACAGAGCATCTGTCGGACGCCCAGTTTATGGCGGATTCCCTCGTTCAGGATGCTGTAGTTCGCCAGTTCGAGATCATTGGTGAGGCCACGAAAAAGGTTAGCGCGGTCTTCCGCGAGCGGCACAGGAACGTCCCTTGGTCCCACATGGCAAGGATGCGGGACGTTTTAATACACCACTATTGGGAGGTCGACCTGGATGTCGTCTGGACGACATTGAACAAGGATCTGCCAAGGTTGGAACCGCTTCTTAGGGCGCTTCTGCGTCAGCAGTGATTCACACCCGAAAAATGGGAGCCTGCTCCTCTACGTAAGGGATGCAGGCTCTTTGCGCATGGTTCGGGCCTGGCCTCCTTCGCCAGCCATCTTCCTGCCGGACCGAATCCTCGTGGGGGGTGGGCTCTCGGAACTGGGCGGGCCGTTTCATGAGGGAATGAAGCAGGGTCTCGCCAATGTGGGGATGCCGTACTTCGTGCGGGGGGTGACGGTGGTCCCGGCGCAACTGGGCAACGATGCCGGGATCGTTGGGGCCGCGTGCCTGGTGCGGAGTTCATGCCGCGGATGGTCAAAACCATGCACCGGTGTCAGATGGACCCGAGGTTCAGCCCCGTGGAGCCGACAAGGGTCTTGGAAGCCTATGCGCAGAACCTATTGCCTGACCTTTATCCGGAAGCAATTGCTGCCTGCTTTGCCCACTCCATCGCCGACAACCCGCCGCTGGATCAATTGAAGGCAATTGCCCGGCATCGGCACGGTATGGTTGTCGACACCATCGTGGAAGCGGCGTATACTACCGCCGTAAAACTCCTGACGGAGGTGGCGCCACAGGTTGCCGTCGAGGCCGTTCGAGTCTCGCAACCGCGGAACCCGAAGCAGAGCTCGGTACCAGATCAGTACATACAAGCGTGAACCATACGCTGCATATTGCATGATCTGCAGTCGCCCGGACCTTCTGGGGGTTACGAGCCGTTACGGCAACATAGAGAGGAGTACCGACGAATCGCCCAGGTGCTCGCACTGATGCTGGCGGTGGACCGCCCGGATGAGGCCGTACTCGCCCGGCTGACCTGGAGGACCTTTGCCAGGCGCACATGAAGGTCGCCCGGGGTTTCTACTTCGGCGACTTGTACCAGCGAATCGGGATGCGTGGTCGCCGGTACCAGGGGCTGCATTTGGTGTGGGATGCCCCGTCTCGTATCGTCGTCATCGCCTATTGCTGGGATATGGAGGCGGTGCGGCGAACGCGGGACGACCTGCTGCACTTTCATGCCACCCTGCCGCAATTGCAGGTACATAAGAAGTTGCACCTGGTAGTGTTCCACGCGGCTACTGAGCATGCCGGGGAGCAGTCGTGGCCGGCAGGAATCTCCTTCAGCCCAATCGCCGTGGACCCCGCTGCGCACCTGGAGGCGCCACCGGAATTTGTAGCGGCGAAGCTCGACAGCATTCTGGGAATACCGGCAGGGGCGATCGAGAAGAGCGAGGTCGTGGCCTTCGGGAGTCGGTCGCCCAACTGGCGCCTCTTCCTGCAGGATGACCGCGATATCGTCATGCAGAAGATCAAGGAACTGGCGAAGGCGAAGGCCGAGTTGCCTGCTGACTTCCAGGGGATCGTGGATACGTTGCTGACGTTGGCAGAGACTGATGCGCCCGACCTTCCAGGGCAGGTGCACCAGGTCTTGAACCGGCTGTGGGAGGTGCCCGCCGATGCGGCTTCAAGAACTAATTCTTGAGAATTATCGCGGGTACAACAAGGAAAGCTCGATCCCCCTGGATGGCCGCGCTCTTCTACGGACAGAACGGTCGCGGCAAATCATCGGTCTTTGGGGGCGGTGCCCTGCCCATGCAGGCCCTGCTGAGCGAGGGGCAACTCAACTGCGCCGTAGTCGCACGGGCTCTGGCGCTGTCGGAGGTGAAACCGCCGCCTCTGAAGGTGATCGCACTGGACGATCCCTTTGTGTCTTGGGATGACGTGAACATGGAGAACTTCCTGGCCGCCGTGCGTGGGTTGGCGTGGAAGGGCTGGACTGTCATTCTGTCTACCTGTGATTCTCTGGTGGTCGCCAGTTTCCGTAAGAACACGGAGACGCTGGGCGACGACTTTCCGAGTATTACCTACACCTTTCGTGATTGGGACAAGGAGCGCGGTCCCCGCATCTCGATTGACCGGGTTCCCCTCCGCCCGAGCCGCCATCTTCGGGACACCGGACGTGTTCGAAAAGGAGTTGGTTTAGTTCCCTTCGGGGTTTCAAAGCGAACTTCCGGATAGCCCAAAAATCAAGTGCCAGAGGTCTATCCTCTGGCATCGCTGTATCTGGTCGGCTATTCATGCGGTACTGGCTCTGGGGAGCCGTCGGGGAAGAGCATGCGGCGCCGACTGCTCCACTGGGTCCTGGACGCAAATTCGCTAAACCACAGGCTTGTAGGGAAAGAACGAGGCGCCCGCCGACCGGGGTCTGCGGGCGCCTTTCACGCAACAACGGCCACGTGCGGCCCGGTGTTTATTCCGGGCCCACAGCTTTTGCCAGAAATCCCGAACCAGGCTGTCACCGGATTAACTTTCGACCAGAACCTCATCGAGCAACAACCTGAGGCTGCCCACGACAGGTGGGTCTTCATTAGCTGGTTCACTGTCTGTCATCAGACCCACCGCCCCGGGTGCCGTGCTTGCGCCGCAGCCCCAGGCCGAGCTGGAGCAAGAAGAAGGTCTTGCCGTCTTCTGTCCGCTCGGATACGCTCACCCATTTCTCGCTGGTGGGGCGCAGTTGCGGGAAATCTTTAAAGATGTTGTGCAGGTAAACCACCATGGCCCGGCTCTTTGGGAGATACCGCAGCGGGGTGAGACCGCGATAACCGCTCTGGACCAGGCAGCCGGCCACCTCGTTCATGGCCGGATCGGCCCTGAAGTAGACTCCCATGCTGACGAAATCGGATGGGTAGCCCGCGGCTTTGATGGCGATGCGAGTGGCTTCCACGTTCAGGCGCGTCCAGCCGGTACGGGTCACCCGCGCACCGGGAGCGTCGCGATTGGGTCCGGCCGCGTGCGCGGACTCCGATTGAGCGGGCAGGAACCGCCGCGGCAGCAAATCACTCGGATCAGCCCCGCCGTGGCCCGTAGTAGGGACACGGCGGGTTTCGGGTTCCTTCGGGAGTCCGGAGCCATTCTGCTCGGGGCCCGGACCGCCCTGCTGAGGTCCCGGCTCTCGCTTCTTGGGCATGCGTAAGCCTCCTGCCGTCTGTGTTTATCATCCATAATCTTGGAAAAGCGGATCATGCTCCCACAGATGAATACGAGCGGAAGGCTCCGAAGGTTCGATCGCTTGATGAGTCCAGGAGTGGGCCACGACGTTTTTTCGCTGTGTTCTCGCTTCTTCTGGGTTGTATTGGAGTGCGATAGCAGTCTTCGGGAGTCCCCCATCGGCATTGCCAATGGACATCTGGCTGTAAATGTCCCGCAGGAGAGAACGCGAGACGCCGACTGAGCCGCGGATGGCTGCGGAAGGCCGTGCCCAGACTGCATCTCCCGTCCGGGCGGAAAGAGTGTCCCGCTGGAACGCAAAAACCCGTGCAGAGACAATCCAATATCATCCTGGGTCGCTCAAGCTTGTTCTGACCTGGCACCGGCTGGTCCTACATCGTTCTAGCGAATTTCAGGTAGTTCTGAGAGGCACCGAGTTGTGCCGGAAACGTGCAAGAGTCCGGTCGCAGGCCTCGCCGCCAGGCCGGGGCCTGCTGCATACTCCTGGGCGGCCATTCCCACACTACCAGCCAGGAGGGAACGCGATTGCACTGGACCTTCGGCCGCACGCTCGCCCTGTTCACCGCCCTGGGCTTCGCCATGGTGGCAACGCAGGTCTCGCTCTTCCATTACCGGGGCAACTTCCGAAACTGGACGATGTGGGGCCCGGTCATCTCGGCACCCATCGCCGCCCTGCTGCTGCTCTGGTACGGGCTCTACCCCGCCGCCGGCCTGCGGGCGTTCACCACCTGGTTCCTCTGGGTGGAGCTGTTCGCAGGCTTCGGCGGCTTTGGCATGCATGTCCGCGGCGTGACCCAGCGCCTGGGCGGGTGGGGGCTGAACAACGTACTGACCGGACCGCCCGTCGTGCTGCCGCTGACCCTCAGCGCCTTCTCGGTGCTGGGGTTGATGGCGTTGCACGTGCAGCTGTAGGGGGGCGAGGTAATGATCGAGAGCCGCTACCCGGATTTCGACGTGATGGCCCATCTGCAAGCGTGGGATGAGCACACGCAGCACGTCATGACGAAGCGGATGGAGCCGCCCCAGCCGCCCCAGTTCTTCACGCCCCCGGAGGCGGATGCGCTCAGGGCCGCCCTCGCACGCCTGCTCCACGAAACCGATGACTGGCTGATCGGCAAGGTGCTGGAGCACATCGACGGCAGCATCGCCCACGGGCGGGGAGAGGGCTATCGCCCGGAGGAGCAGCCCCCGGAGGCGCAGTTCTGGAAGGCAGGGGTCGCCCTGCTGGGGGATCACTTCGCGCTTGAGGCGCCCCAGTGGCAGGATCTGCGGCTTCGCCAGATCCAGCAGGACGTGCCGCCGTTCTTCAAGGCGATGCTCAAGGAGGCTGTGACCGGCTACTGCTCCCTGCCGCCGGTCTGGTCCTTCATGGGGTACGGCGGACCGGCCTTCCCACGGGGGTACGTGCGCATTGAACTGGGGCTGGTGGACCCGTGGGAGGCGAAACAGCGTGCGGAGTGAGCCGGTGGATATCTGCATCGTGGGGGCCGGTGCGGCGGGGGGCGTGTTGGCAGCCGAGCTGGCAGAGGCGGGGTTCAAGGTGGTGGTCCTGGAGGCCGGTCAGCACTGGGACCCCCAGCACGACTGGAGCTCGGATGAGCTTGCCACGGAGAACCAGGCCTGGCGGGAGACCCGCCTCACGGCGGGGAGCAACCCGCTGAAGCTGGCCAAGAACAACTCCGGGCGGGGGGTGGGCGGCGGGACCGTCCACTTCAACGGGGTTGCACTCCGCTTTCGGGAGAGCGACTTTCACATGCAATCGGCGGATGGGGTGGGGGTCGACTGGCCCATCACCTACGCCGACTTGGCCCCCTACTACGACAAGATCGAGCACGAGACGGCGGTCTCGGGGCCCCGGGAATGGCCGTGGCCGCCGAGCCGACCGCCCTATCCCTACCCGGCACGCAACCCGCTCTCCGGGCCCGCCATGCTGTTTCAGCAGGGGTGCGCCAAGTTGGGTGTCACATCGGTGCCGGCTCCACTGTTCATCCTGAGTGCGCCGTTCGAAGACCGTCCCGCGTGCACCAACCGGGGGTTCTGCGGGCAGGGGTGCATGGTCAACGCCAAGTTCAGCACGCTGATCACGTACATTCCACGCGCCCAACGGGCGGGGGCCCGCGTATTGCCGCACTGCCACGCGACCCGGGTCAACGTGGGCCCGGACCGCAAGGTCACCGGGGTGACGTACGTGCATGAAGGCCGGGAGTACGAACAGCGGGCGCGCCTGGTGATCCTCGCCGCCTTTGCCATCGAGACGCCGCGACTGCTGTTGATGTCTGCCTGCCCCCAGTTCCCGGACGGGTTGGCCAACGCCAATGGGATGGTCGGCCGGCGCCTGATGCCCCACCTGAGCCAGGATGTCTTCGCCCGCTTCGACAAGGAGACCCGGCCGTACAAGGGTACGCCGGTGCTTGCGACCACACAGGACTTCTACGCCACCGATCCCAAGCATGACTGGGTGCGGGGGTTCAGCATCCATGCGCACGGGTTCCGGCCCATTGCGTTCGCCAAGGGCACGGCGGTGCCGAACCAGATCTGGGGGCCGGCGTTGCAGGAGCTTTTGCGAGACTACAACTACTATGCCAAGGCCACGATCGTCGGGGAGGTACTGCCCGACGACCACAACCGGGTCACGCTGTCAGAGGTCAAGGACCGGTTCGGCCTGCCGGCCCCGAAGGTTGCGTTCAGCTACGGCGAAAATGAGCAGCGCATGGCGCGGGGCGCCAAGCGCATCCTGCGGGAGATCATGGCGGCGGCGGGAGGCGAGGTGCTTTACGAAGGGGATGACACGGCCCACCTGATGGGCGGGTGCGTGATGGGCAAGAACCCTGGCACATCCGTGGTCGACAGCTATGGGCAGTGTCACGAGGTGCCAAACCTCTTCATCGCGGGCGCGACCATCTTCCCGACCAGCACGGGGAACAACCCGACGCTGACGGTGATGGCCCTCGCCGCCCGGTCGGCGGAGCGGATCAAGACCCTGGCTGCCGAACTACAGGTCTGAACCCCGCCGGCTGGTCCAGAGCCAGGCTGCAGTGCCAACCAGTGCGGCGCCGGCCTGGAGCGAGGAGATGCCCCCGGGCAGGCGCCCTGCCGGGCCAGCCAGGTCGGCCAGGACCATGGCCAGGGAGACCAGAAGGGTGGCGTAGGCCGCCCGGTGGCCCGGGGGGCGGGCTGCAAGCGCGGCGGCGAAGGACGCGATCGTCGCCGAGGAGCAAGGCCCGTTCGAAGTCCGCTCCTTAACAATTTTAATGGTGGAATTCACATTCTTGAGAATCCGCGCTTGACGCGCACCAGACAGCAGGTGTAGTATTCCAATTGTAAGGAGATCCTTAATAAAATGAAGGCGAACCTTAAAAATGTGAAGTCCGTCGTCGAGCGGACAGAGAGGTGACTGCCATGCAGAAGCGGAAAATGCCGAACCGGTGCCCCGTCTGCAACGAGGAAATGGTCGTGACCCGCTTGCGGTGCACGCACTGTGACACGGCAATCGAGGGAACCTTCGAGGTCAGCAAACTGTCGCGGCTCTCCCGCGAGCACCTTGAGTTCGCCGAGATCTTCATCAAGTGCCGGGGGAACATCAAGGAAGTCGAGCGAGAACTTGGCATCTCGTATCCCACGGTGCGAGGCCGCCTGGACGCCGTCATCGAGGCCCTCGGCTACCGGGTCGAACCCGGTGTGGCCGATGAGACCAAGACCGTCAAGCTGACCCGCCGCAAGGAGATCCTGGACGCTCTCAACCGGGGCGAGATGAGCAGCGAAGAGGCCATCAAGCTGTTGAAACAACTGTAGCGGTACCAAATCACCCTTGCTCTAGGACGGTGACAGCGCAGTGAGTGAAGAGCGTAAGCTGGTCCTGCAGATGGTGGCCGAGGGCAAAATCAGCCCGGACGAGGCCGACATGCTGCTGCAGGCGATTGCTGACAGTGAGCGGGCCGCACAAAGCGCCGCGGCCGAAGATGTGCGTGGCGAGGCCCGCAACACCGAACCGAGATCCGACCTGCGGAGGACTATTGAGCGGGCGGTCCGTGAGAGCCTGAAGGGCCTCGACCAGACCCTGCGTCACCTGGAATCTGGCCTGCAACTGAAGCTGAACGACCAGAAGCTCCGGACCTCCATCGAAGACCGGCTGCGCCGCTCGGCCGAGCAGGCGGTCGAGCGGGCGCGCGACATCGAGGCACGGGCAGCCCGGGTGGTCGGCAGGCCCTTCATTAAAGTCGGCGTCGCCATCGATCGGGAGACCGTGGAGCAGAACGAGTCGCTCCAACTCCCGGCCCAACCCGGCGACCGCCTGGTGGTCGAGAACCGCGTCGGTGATATCACCGTCGAGTTTCACGAGGTAGCGAATTCCTGGTCGACGTTCGCAAGCTCGTCTGGGGCGAGGACAAGGCGGATGCGACCGCACGCGCCGCGGCGACGACCATCGAACTTCGCCGCAACGGATCAGATGTGCAGGCCGCCATCGTCCGTCCGAGAATCGCCGGCGCTGGCGTGCTCATCCTCAAGGATACGCGGGTCGACTTTACAGTCAAGGCGCCCCGGGGGGCGCACCTGAAGCTGCAGACCAAGGTCGGGGATATTCGCATCAAGGGTACCGAAGGTATGGGCGATTGGACCATCGGCACACAGGTGGGGGATGTGGACGTACTCGTCACTGCCGGCACCGGCTTTCGCTACACCGCCCGTAGCAAGCTGGGAGATGTGCTGGTCGACCTGCCCGCCTAT
>DAHVXO010000289.1 GCA_027356675.1 Symbiobacteriaceae bacterium
GGCTCCTGCGGGCGGGCTACCCGCAGGGCGAGGCGACGGCCATGTACGGCAACTACTCGGGTATCGCGGTCCAGGTGGTCTGGTTTCCGTTCGTCCTCACCAACGCTTTCGCCAACGCGCTGGTGCCCGTGTTGGCGGCAGCGGCGGCACGCAAGGATCGGGAGGCGGTCCGAAGCCGGGTGCGGTTGGGCCTGAGAGCGGCTGGGCTGATCTGCCTGCCGATCGCCATCGGAGTGGCGATTCTCACAGGACCGATCGTGCGGCTATTCGGGGAGCCGCAGGCGGCGCGGCCCTTGCTGTTCATGGCTCCCGTGGCCTATCTGGGCCCGCTGGCCTGGCTGATGACGGCGCAGTTGCAGGCGCTGGGTCACACCGGCGTGCCCATGCGAAACCACGGGATGGCCATGCTGCTCAAGATCGGGTTGGATGCCCTGCTGGCCCCCGTGCGGGGGATTGATGTGGCGGGTGTTGCGATCGCCAGCGGCGTTATGTTTCTGGTCTGCTGCTGGCTCAACGCCCGGGAGCTCGAGCGAGTGACAGGGGAGCCCTTGCCGTGGGGGGCGCTGTTGCGTGGCCCCCTGGCCGCCTCGGTGGTGATGGGGGGCGGCCTGCTGGGTCTGGCGGCAACCGGGGTGATGCCGGCTGCCAGTTGGGCGTCGCTGGTGCTGGCGTTGGTCGTGGCGCCCACGCTCTACGTGGCCACGTTGCTGGGCACCCGAACGGTAACGGCGCCGGAGCTGGCCGCGCTGGCGGGGCCACTGGGGCCGCGGTTGGAGCGGCTCCTCACGGTGTTGTGGCCGTGGTCGTAGGCTTCGGGGGTACCCTGGTAGCCCATCGGCCAGGGAGAGTCTGGTAGGCCGTCGGTCGGGGGCACCCCACTCGTCGCCCGGGTGCAAGCACCCGAACGCTCCTCGAAGGTATCCCCGCCCGCCGTCCTGCCCTTCTAGCGCCCGGCTGCCCCTCCTCCCGCAGGCACCCCCCATTCTTTGTTCGCGAAAAAGCGGGGCCACCCGGCCGCATGGCGGTCGGGTGGTCCTCGGTCTACTCCTGGGCTACATGGCTTCGGACTTGGGCTCCGCCACCATGCGGATGGTCTCGGTCTTGAGTTCGCCATAAAGCCGTTCCAGTGAGCGGAGCATCACGATCCGCTCATCCGGGGACCAGATCTTGGCGATCTCGGCCATTTCTTTGGTGACCTCGCGCTTGATCTCCCAAACCTTTGTGCCCTTTTCCGTCAGGCGGATGTTCACAACGCGCCGGTCCTCGGTGCTGCGTTCACGCACCAGCCAGCCGTCGCGCTCCAGCCTGTCGGCCACCCCCGTGAGGTTCCCCCTGGAGCAATTGAGCTCGTCCGCGAGACTTCCCAGCGTGGTCGCGTCCCCATACACGGCTGCGAGCAGCAACTGGTATTGGGGCATGGTCAACCCGTACTTGCGGCTCAGAAACCGGTGGCAGCGCTTCTCCACGAGGTCGGAAATGGTCTGCAGGATGGGTAGAATGTTGTCTGGCGAAAACTTGTCGACTGGTGCGACCTGGTCCTGCTGTTTCAAGCCAGCTCACCTTCCTTTCGCCTTTTCGGCGTGGCTCGGCCCCAGTCGAAGTAAGAAGGCCGGCCGTTGACCTCACTATGTCGTATTATGCCATAGAAACCAAATAATGTCAATAATAGGAAACCAAGAGTTGGAATGCACATCCACAGGGAGACACATCAAAAGGAAAGCATACCCAGTCCTGGCTCCCGGTATCTATTGTTCCCGTGGATCGTTCACTCATACATATGCGGTTTGAAAAATCGTATGCTTGCCGACCGTTGGGGAGCGCGAAAGTTCCCCCTAGCCAACGCGTTTCCGTCCATGGTAAAATCGGTCCCAATATTCGTGTTGGCAATGTGGGCAGCAGGGAGTCAGGAGGCCGAGGGTTTTGGCGACAGTAGCCTTTCAGGGAGAACCGGGCGCTTACGGCGAAGAGGCCGTTCTCAAGTACTTTGGCGAGGGTGCGGAACCACTGCCATGCCGTTCTTTTCAGGATGTATTCGTCGCCGTCTCCAGCGGGAAGGTGGACTTCGGGCTCGTGCCCGTGGAGAATTCACAGGCCGGGAGCATCAACGACGTGTACGATCTCTTCCGTCAGCACGACCTCTATGTAGGCGGCGAGATCTCCCACCCGGTCGACCACTGCTTACTGGCGCTCCCCGGGCAGTCGCTGGGGGAGATCCGGCGTGCCATCTCCCACCCGCAGGCGCTTGCCCAGACGGACGCCTTCCTGCGTCAGCTGGGCGTGGAGATCGTTGCTACTTACGATACCGCCGGCAGCGCCAAGTTGATTCGTGAGCAGGAACTCCACGGCGTGGCAGCCGTAGCGGCCGCCCGTGCGGCCGAACTGTACGGGCTGGAGATCCTGGCTCGTTCGATCCAGACCATCGCCGACAACTTTACCCGGTTTGTGGTCCTGAGCCGGACGCCAGTGGCGAAGGGCGCTGGCCCCAATAAGACCATGCTGGTGCTCTCCACCACCCACCAACCCGGTTCCCTTTACCGAGCGCTCGGCGCTCTGGCCGAGCGGGGCATCAACCTGCTGAAGCTGGAATCCCGCCCCTCCCGCAACCGGGCGTGGGAATATGTCTTCTACCTCGACTTTGAGGGTCACCGGGAGGACGCCCAGGTGCGGGAAGCCCTGGCCGACCTGGCGGTCCATACTGTGTTTTGCAAGGTGCTCGGCTCGTTTGCCCGGGACACTCGCATGGAGGCGTAAGCAAGCGGGAACCCGCCACCAAGTTATCGATCGGATTCCGCCCGGGAATTGATAAAGTTTGCCGATCAATCTTGACACCCACCGATTTCACGGGTAAAATCCACTTTAATATCCATGTAAACCAACTGAACATGTGCTAAGGAAGTGTGCCTAGGGTTCCGCACCTACCCTCCGGGGCGGTGGTCTGGTCCAAGCGGCACAGCCCTGCAAAGCAGGGTACACCGTGGGTGAAAAAGACCCCAGCGGCAAGTTCCCACCACTTCACAACGGGAGTGGTGTCGGACTAGCCGTCTGGGATTTTTTGTATCGCAAATACCAAAAGCGATGACGGGACAAGTAAGGCTGAAGCGAACTCCATTAGCGAGCGGCGGATAGTGCAAGCGCCGCGGATGCTTCCGACCTGAAACTCACCCCGTAGCTGCTCGACCCAAAGCGTAAGCTAGTAGGTCGACGCCGGCCAAGGCAGGCCGTTACACCTCCGGGTACGCCCCCGTGCGTGCCGTCGAGGCTCCCCCATGGGGGGCGAAGTAGGGTGGTACCACGACAAAAGTCGTCCCTATCGCAATCAGCATCAGGCTTAGTCCTGAGGCTGGCGGCGATAGGGATTTTCCTTTTTCCCAACCAAACGATCGAGGAGGTGTTGGCGGGTGAAGCGCATCCTGGCGGTGCTAGTGGAAAATCATCCGGGGGTACTCTCAAGGGTTTCGGGCCTGATTCGGCGGCGTGGGTTTAATATTGAGAGCCTGGCAGTCGGGGTGACGGACGACCCGGACATCTCTCGCATCACGCTCGTAGTTGATGGTGACGATGCCCAGCTGCAGCAAGTGAGCAAGCAACTGCACAAGTTGATCGAGGTCCTCAAGGTCAGCGACCTGGACGCGGCCAACGCCGTTGCTCGCGAATTGGCACTGGTCAAGGTGCATGCCGACCCGTCCCGCCGGCCCCAGATTCTGCAACTGGCTTCGATTTTTCGGGCCAACGTGGTGGATGTCGGCAAGAAGGCCGTCACCATCGAGGTCACTGGGACCCACGACAAGGTGGAGGCGCTCATCGGACTCGCAAGGGAGTTCGGTGTACAGGAAGTGGTCCGCACTGGGGTTATCGCCCTGGAACGAGGCGCTGGAGCGATCCGAATTGATAAGGAGGACCAACGTTATGACCAAGATGTTCTACGACTCTGATGCAGACCTGAAGTACCTCGCCGGCAAGAAGATTGCCGTCATAGGATACGGCAGCCAGGGTCACGCACACTCCCTTAACCTCAAGGAGAGCGGCCTGGATGTGATGGTAGGCCTGCGCCCTGACCGGCCCTCGTGGAACCGGGCGAAGGCAGCAGGACTTAAGGTAGGGACGGTCTCCGAGGCGGCGGCTTGGGCAGATATCATCATGGTTCTGATCAATGACGAGAAGCATGGCCCTGTTTACGAGACCGAAATCAGACCGCATTTGAAACCCGGTAAGGCTATCGCTTTCGGCCACGGGTTCTCGGTCCACTTTGGCCAGGTTGTCGCGCCAAAGGACTGCGACGTTTTCATGATCGCCCCCAAGGGCCCTGGGCACCTGGTCCGCCGGACTTACACCGACGGCAAGGGCGTGCCGTGCCTCATGGCCGTCCACCAGGACGCCACCGGCCAGGCCCGCCAGATCGCATTGGCCTGGGCGAAGGGCATCGGCGGCACCCGGGCGGGCGTCATCGAGACCACGTTCCGGGAAGAGTGCGAATCCGATCTCTTCGGTGAGCAGAGCGTCCTCTGCGGCGGGGTCACCCAACTGGTCAAGTACGGCTTTGAGACCCTCACCGAGGCCGGCTATGCCCCCGAGATCGCCTACTTCGAGTGCATGCATGAGTTAAAGCTGATCGTCGACCTGATGTACGAAGGCGGCATGGCCTCCATGCGCTATAGCGTGAGCGACACGGCTGAGTACGGCGACTACATGTCCGGACCCCGGGTCATCGGTCCCGAGGTGAAGGAGAACATGAAGCAGGTGCTCGCCGAGATTCAGTCCGGCATCTTCGCCAAGAACTGGATCCTGGAGAATCAGGTCGGCCGCCCGCAGTTTGGTGCACTGCGCCGCCGCAACGCCGACCATCCGATCGAGCAGGTCGGCAAGGAACTCCGTGCGATGATGTCCTGGCTGCCCAAGGCCGTCGGCACCAAGGGTAACGAGTAGCAGACCCTGCCAACCAAAACAATCAAAGGTAGGTGAAGGCGATGACGAGGCGGATCAAGATTTTCGATACCACCCTGCGGGATGGTGAACAGTCCCCGGGTTTTGGTCTGAATGCCGAGCAGAAGCTGGAGGTGGCCGCTCAGCTTGCGAAGCTAGGCGTTGACGTGATCGAGGCCGGCTTCCCCATCGCCTCGCCGGGTGATTTCGAGGCCGTCAAGGCAATTGCTGAACGGATCAAGGGTCCGACCATCGCCGGGCTCGCCCGAGCTCAGACGGCCGACATCGAGCGGGCCTATGAGGCGGTCAAGAACGCCGAACACCCCCGCATTCATACGTTCATCGCAACCAGCCCGATTCACATGGAACTCAAGCTGTGCAAGAAGCCCGAGGAGGTCGTCAAGGCCGCCCGGGAGGCGGTGGCCCTCGCCAAGAGCCTCATCTCCGAGGTCGAGTTCTCGGCCGAGGACGCCACCCGCAGCGACTGGAACTTCCTGACCCAGATCTTCACCGTTGCCGCCCGGGCCGGTGCCACGATCCTGAACGTGCCGGATACCGTCGGCTACACGACGCCCAAGGAGTACTACGATCTCATCCGGCACCTCATCGACCACGTCGACGCCCCTGAGGGCACCATCTTCAGCGTCCACTGCCACAACGACCTGGGCATGGGCGTGGCCAACACACTGGCGGCCTTGGAGGCAGGGGCGACCCAGGTGGAGTGCACCATCAACGGCATCGGTGAGCGGGCGGGCAACGCCTCGCTCGAAGAGATCGTCATGGCGATGCAGACCCGCAAGGACCGCTACGGCTTTGAGACCGGCGTCAACAGCAAGGAGATCTACCGGACCTCCAAGATCCTGCAGCAGATGACCGGCATCGGCGTCCAGCCCAACAAGGCCATCGTGGGGGCGAATGCCTTCGCCCACGAGTCCGGCATCCACCAGGACGGCATGCTCAAGCACCATACCACCTATGAGATCATGCGCCCTGAGGACGTGGGCGTCCCCGCCACAGCGCTGGTGCTGGGCAAGCACTCCGGGCGACACGCCTTCCGGGCCCGGCTCGAGCAGTTGGGCTATCGGCTCTCCGAAGAGGAGATCGCCGGCGCATTCAAGCGGTTCAAGGAGGCGGCTGACCGGAAGAAGTCGATCACCGACTTCGACCTCGAAGCGCTTGTTGGCGACGAACAGGCCAGCCATAGCGTGCAGGAGGTGTGCAAGCTTGAGTCCTTCCAGGTCGTCGCGGGGAACCAGACTGTTCCCACTGCAACTGTTCGGCTCCGCACCGAAGCAGGCATCCAGCAGGAAGCGGCTTCCGGGGACGGCCCTGTGGATGCCCTCTATAACGCCATCGATCGGGCGTCTGGCTTCACCGGCCAGCTTCTCGATTACCGCCTCAAGGCGGTCACCGGTGGTCAGGATGCCCTGGGAGAAGTAGCGGTCCGGGTCCAATCCGGCGACCGGATTGCCTCGGGACGCGGCACATCGACCGATGTCATCGAAGCCTCCGCCCGGGCGTACATGAACGCGATCAACAAGATCCTGTCGGGAGCGGCTATCGTCGTGTCGGACGACCCCGCCCCCGGGTGGCAGATGCGGGCCTGGGGGGACTAACCCCCCAGGACTGAATATGGGGAGGGCCAACACATGAGCATTCAGGTGTACATTGACGGTGCTTTTTATCCGAAAGAAGAGGCCAAGATCTCGGTCTTTGATCACGGGTACCTTTATGGCGACGGCGTCTTCGAGGGCATTCGGGCATACAACGGCCGAGTTTGGCGGCTCTCCGAGCACCTGGACCGTTTGTACGCCTCGGCTAAGGCCATCTGGCTGGAGATTCCGATCTCCTGGGCCGAGATGGAGGCCGTCGTCACGGAAACTTGCCGTCGCAACAACTTGCGCGATGCCTACATTCGCGTGGTAATCTCCCGTGGCCATGGCGACCTGGGCCTCGATCCCCGTAACTGTCCCCGGCCCACGGTCGTCTGCATCGCCGATAAGATCAGCCTCTATCCGCCTGAGGTTTACGACAGCGGGATGCAGGTGGTATCGGTCGCGACCCGACGGAATCCGGCCGACACGCTGTCGCCGCAGGTCAAGTCGCTCAACTACCTCACGGGCATCATGGCCAAGATCAGTGCGGTCACCCTGGGCTATCCCGAGGTGGTCATGCTGAACAAGGAAGGCTACGTCTGCGAAGGCACCGGCGACAACATCTTCATCGTCAAGAAGGGGAAGTTGGTCACGCCCGCCAAGCACCTCGGCATCCTGCCCGGCATCACCCGGGATGCGGTGATCGAGATGGCCGGCGAGTTTGGGATTCCCACCGAGGAAGGCACGTTCACCCTGTTCGATCTCTACACGGCCGATGAGTGCTTCCTGACCGGCACGGCTGCGGAGGTGGTGCCCGTGGTCGAGGCCGATGCCCGCCCGATTGGCGACGGCAAACCCGGGCCCATTACCGCCCGCCTCCGCCTCCGGTTCGGAGAGCGCACGCAGTCCGAAGGCACTGCCATTTTCCGCTAATCTGCCAGACCAGTCGAAGCCCCTGCTGACGAAAACGTCCGCAGGCGCACTGGACCGGCCGAGGCCGTGCTAGACCACAAAGAGGGGGGCGCACAGTGCTGAAGTTTGCCGTCCTGATCTTTGACGGGGTCGAGGAACTGGATTTCACGGGTCCGTATGAGGTTTTGGCTTCGCTCGGCAAGGTCTTCACAGTTGCGTCGACTGAGAGTGTCCGCGGTCGCCACGGCCTCAGGGTCGTCGCCGATCACACCTGGGGCAACGCACCACAGCCGGATGTGCTGGTGATTCCCGGCGGGCCCGTCACCCGGGAGAACCCCGATTCCCTGACCGGCGCCGTGGAGTACGTGCGCCGCACGGCCCCGCAGTGCCGGCTGATCCTTACGGTTTGCACGGGCGCCTTCATCGCCGCCCGGGCGGGCCTGCTCGACGGCAAGTCCTGCACGACCCACTACCGGCAGCGGCACCTGCTGGCGGCGCAGTTTCCCACGCTGCGCCTGCGCTACG
>DAHVXO010000349.1 GCA_027356675.1 Symbiobacteriaceae bacterium
GACAGAGGGTTTTCCTGCCCCTATCCTGGAACCCGCAGGTTCCCCCCTGCGGGTTCGGCGTTTCTATTTTGCGCACTGCCCAACCACAACACGCTCAATGCCGGCGCTATCGCGCCTGGTCTCCACCGCCAGTCCCGCCCCGGCAAAGAGCTCGGCCACCTGGGCCGCCTGCCCAATACCGACCTCGACCGCCAGGAAGCCCCCCGAATTGAGGTGACCGGTCGCGCCCGCCACCAGACGCCGGTATACGTCCAGGCCGTCCGGACCGGCAACGAGGGCGATGGACGGCTCCCACCGCCGCACCTCAGGCATGAGTCCGGGCATGTCACCTTCGGGGATATACGGCGGATTGGAGACAATGGCATCGAACCACTCATCGGCCAGGGGCTCCAAGAGGTCGCCCTGCCGGAATTCCACCCGCCCGGCCACGTCGGCCCGCGCCGCGTTCGAAGCCGCCACTTCCAGCGCCGCAGCGCTAATGTCCACCGCCACAACGGTTGCCTGGGGCAGCAGGGTCGCGAGGCCCACCGCGATCGCACCGCTGCCGGTCCCGATGTCGGCGATGCGGGTGGCGCCGGAGAGCCTGGCGGCCGTCTCCCGCACCAGGACCTCCGTGTCGAGCCGGGGAATCAGAACGGCGGGACTTACCCGAAAGGTCATCCCCAGAAACTCTTCCGTCCCCAGGATGTATTGGATTGGTTCGCGCCCCGCCCGCCGCTCCACCAGCCCGGCAAACGCGCTGGCGTCCGCCGGGTACAGGACCCGGTCTCCCTGCACCCGCAACTCACCAACACGCAACGCCAGGACGTGGGCCAACAGCCACGCCGCCTCCCGCTCGGCGTCCGCCACCCCGGCACCCCCGAGCCGCCGGGCGGCATCGGCCAGGGCGGCCCGCACGGTGATCATCAGGCCTGGGCCTCCATCCCGCGCAGCCGCTCGGCCTGGTCATGCTGGGCCAGCGCATCGATCACGTGATCGATATCGCCGTCCATCAGGGCCGGCAGGTTGTGGACCGTCAGCCCAATGCGGTGGTCCGTCATACGGTCCTGCGGGAAGTTGTAGGTGCGGATCTTCTCGGAGCGGTCGCCCGAGCCCACCTGGGACCGACGGACTGAATCCTCGGCGTTCTTCGCCTGGCCCTGGTACAGGTCCAGCAGGCGAGAGCGCAGCACTCGCATGGCCTTCTCCCGGTTCTGAATCTGCGAGCGCTCGTCGGCGCAATAGACCACCAGCCCGGTCGGCAAGTGCGTGAGCCGGATGGCGGATTCCGTCTTGTTGACGTGCTGCCCACCGGCCCCGCCGGCGCGCAGCGTATCGATCCTGAGGTCCTCCGCCTTGATCTCCACATCTACCTCTTCGGCTTCGGGCATAACGGCCACCGTGACCGTGGAGGTGTGGATGCGCCCCTGGGCCTCGGTCTCGGGCACTCGTTGCACCCGGTGAACCCCACCCTCGTACTTGAGCCGGCTGAAGGCCCCTTCCGCGTTGATCTGGAAGATGACCTCCTTGATCCCACCGGCCTCTGTCTCGTTGGCGTCGATCGTCTCGGTCTTCCAGCGATGGCGCTCAGCGAGGCGCGCGTACATGCGATAAAGCTCGCCGGCGAACAGCGAGGCCTCATCGCCTCCGGCGCCGGCCCGAATCTCAATGATGACGTTCTTGTCATCGTTAGGGTCCTTCGGCAAGAGCAAGACCTTCAGGTCTTCCGTCAACCTGACTTCCTGATCCTTGAGGCGCTTATACTCCTCCTGGAACAATTCCCGCTCCTCGGGCTCCAACGGCCCGTCCAGCATGGCCCGGACGTCGACCGTTTCACTGATGACGCGCTTGTACTCCCGAAACGTCTCAACCAGGGGACCCAACCGGCTATGCTCTCGTGCGGCCTTCTCGAACTCCTTGGGCGCGCCGACAATCGCGGGATCACCCAATTTATGTCCCAGATCCTCGTACCGCTCGTCAATGGCGTCGAGCTGTGCCTTCATGCGGTCATCCATCTGACATTCACCTCAACCCTGATTTTGGGCATGAAAAAGGGGCGCGGGCAAGCCCGAGCCCCTGATTGCAGTCGCTACCCGGGCAGGCCGTGGCCACGCGCCGTTTCGAACGCGGCGATGGCAACTTCTAGCTGGCTATCATCCGGCTCACGCGTGGTCAAGCCTTGCAGCCACATGCCCGGGCGGCTCAACACAGTCGTGAACCCGTTGGTGTAGCGGCCCATCAGCCGGATGATCTCGAAGGAGACCCCGGCCACTACCGGCATCAACGCCAGGCGGCTAAAGATGCGCACCCACACGTTTGGGATGGTAAACAAGGAGAACAGCACGATACTAATGACGACAACGTAAAGCAAGAAGCTCGTGCCGCACCGCTTGTGCTCACGCGAATGCGGCCGGACACCCGCAACCGTCAGTGGATCGCCCGACTCGTATGTGTTGATGACCTTGTGCTCGGCGCCGTGATACTGGTATACCCGCTGAATATCCTTCATCAGAGAGATGAGCCACAGGTACCCAACGAACATGCCGAGCCGCATGACGCCCTCGACCACGTTCACGGCGGCGGACCCAGGCGCCCACCCCCTCACCCAGTGGGTGATCAGAGTCGGCACCACGACGAAGACGCCAATGGCGATGACAAACCCCAGGGTCGAGGTCAGCGCCATCTCCTTCTTGCTCAGCTGCTCTTCGTCAGGCATGGCTTGATTGGCCGAGTACATCAGGGCACTGATGCCCATGCTCAGCGTCTCCACCAGGGCCACCATCCCGCGCAGAACCGGCAACCGGAGCACCCGGTAGCGCTGCGTTACCGACGTGACCTCTTCCTGCCGGATCGCGATCTCCCCATCGGGGCGCCGCACGGCGATGGCCAAAAGCTTCGGCCCCCGCATCATGACACCCTCGATAACGGCTTGCCCACCATACAGGGCCGGCTGTTCACTCATAGCGATCCTGCACCCCCAATCCGCTTTCCCCTTTAATGACGTATACTCTCGCTATAAGGTTTGGTCTAAAACAAAAACAGAGCGCGCTGCTCTGCTTTGTTTTCGCCACATGGGTTGTTACCGGCCGTACTTCTTGTTGAAACGATCGATCCGGCTGCCGGCCTCAATGCGCAGACGGTTGCTGCCTGTATAGAACGGATGGCAGTTGGCGCAGATTTCAACGTGGATGTCCTTCTTGGTGGACAGCACTTCATAGGTGGCTCCGCACCCGCAGGTAATCTTGGCCTTCTGGGTCTTCGGATGAATAGCGGTTTTCATGGGTCAGCGCCTCACTTTCAATGTCCGTTGCTTCGAACCCGTCGCCGTTGCCAGATCCGTCTTGGCCGAGCAGTTGTCGCTGCTGTCAGGGCGCCGGTCTACGAAGTCGGAGTCGTACCCATGAATTATAGCACGGTGGTTTTGGCGCGCGCAACGACCATTGTTACGGGCCTGTCAAGCAGGAGTTCGAAGGCGTACATCTAATTTCAGTGCATTACCGCTAACTTCAGTGCATTACCGCGTTTGGGGGTATCCAGGTGCAGCGCCTATTCGGGCTCACCGGATCGGTGGTCCTCATCAGTGCGGCGCTCGCACTGCTAACCCGCCATCTGGTCTTTCGCATCTCAACCGTCGTCTCGTCGTTCGTGTTTGTGTGGTTATACCTGTGGCTACAGCGCAGCCTGCCCACTCGCCGCGGCTCGCTGTGTTTGCAAGGGCTCAAAGAGGCCGTAGAGGTTTACCGGGATGACCGTGGGGTTCCCCACATCTATGCCCGAAACTTGCATGACCTTTATTTGGCCCAAGGCTACATCACCGCGCAAGACCGTTTGTGGTCAATGGACCTCAACCGCCGTGCCGCTTCGGGTCGCATGGCCGAGATTTTCGGACCCGATCTACTGAAGCTGGACAAGCACTTTCGCACGCTGGGCCTGCGCCGGGCTGCGCAGGCGTCGCTCCTGCAATACAGCCCCAGGGCCCGCGGGTATCTGGAGGCGTACGCCGCCGGCGTGAATGCCCGAATCGCTGAGGACCGCCTGCCACCGGAGTTTCGCCTGGTGCGCTATCGCCCGGAGCCCTGGGACCCCGTTGACACGCTGGTGCTGGGGAAATGGCTGGCATACGCCCAGAGCGGCAATTGGGCCGGCGAACTCTTCCGGGCTCGGCTGGTCCAATCCGTAGGTGCCGAAAAGGCTGCAGAACTCTTCTGGCTACCGCCGGACCTCGACCAGCTCATGGGTATGGAGGAGATTGCGCTCCCTGATGTGGACGAGCTCCTGGAACTGGCAAGCCAAACCGTGCATCACGACGTGGGCAGCAATAGCTGGGCGATTGCCGGGTCCCGCACCCGCTCCGGCACGCCACTGCTGGCCAACGCCCCGGAACTCGCCGTGGGCAGTCCGTCCCTGTGGTACCAGACCCACCTGACCGGCCCCGACCACGCGATGGATGTGATTGGCGTTACCGTCCCCGGTGTCCCCGGCGTCATCATGGGGCATACCCGGGATATCGCATGGGGTATGAGTGCGTTGAACGCAGACGTGCAGGACATTTATATGGAACAATGCCATCCCAATGATCCAAGTCTGTTCCAGTACCAGGGCCATTGGGAACGGGCCTCCCAAATGCGGGAGGAGATTCGGATCAAGGGGTCCGCCAGGCCCGTCATCCACGAGGTGCTGGTCACCCGGCACGGGCCGGTGATTGCCCGTGGTCAGCAGGCCGCGCTGGCGCTGCGCTGGACCGCTCTGGACCCGTCCTGCGACTGGGAGACCTTCCTGAATATCAACCGGGCCCGAACTTGGGCAGATTTCCGCCGGGCGTTGCAGACCTTCGCCGGACCCGTTCAGCATTTCGTCTTCGCCGGCAAGGACGGCACGATCGCCCGCAAGGCGGCGGGGTCCGTGCCATTGCGGGCCCGCGGGGACGGGCAGTCTCCGGTCCCTGGCTGGAGCGGCGATTTTGAGTGGGACGGCTGGGTGCCCTTCGACACCCTGCCTGAGTCGATCAACCCGCCAGAAGGTTATATCGTGGCGGCCAATCAAGACATGGTCTCCAGCGAGTCTCCACATGCGTTGGGGTCTGAGTGGGCGGCGCCCTATCGGGCCTCCCGAATCTCGGAGATCCTCCGCTCCCGTGCGGACCTCACCAGTCCGGACCTGCGCGACCTGCAGAACGACCGGGCGAACCTCCAGGCCCGTACACTGGTGCAGACGCTGCTGCATGCTGTGCAGGAGGGCCTCAGACAAGGCGCACACTCGGAGGTACTGTCGGAGTTTGAGAAGGCGTCCCTGCTGCTCATCTCGGGGTGGGATTGCGAGGACGCCGGCGAGAGCGCAGCCCCCGTCCTGTGGCACCAATGGTATCTTTTCCTGCTGGAGGCGATTTTCCGCCCGCAGATGGGACTCGCCCTGTTCGACCAGTTCATCGCTTCTGGGCAGGCCGTTACGGTTGCAGACAGGCTGATCCAGCAGGTCTCCGAAGGTGGGGGTAGCGCCTGGCTGCAGCGTGAGGGCGAGGCGGGGCTCGGGCGCATCGCGCTCCGCTCCTTCCGCCGTGCCGTGGCGCTAACGGCCGCCAAGCATGGTCGGGTGACCAAACGCTGGCGCTGGGACCGTGAGCACCAGATTCGCTTCGACCACCCGTTAGCGACGGGGTCTTGGCTACTCAAGGGCTTGTTGAACCTGGGCCCCTACCCCCTCAGTGGCGGCCCGCACACCGTCTCCAGCCGGGGATACCACCCGCTGCAGCCTTTCACGGTGACCTTCGCTGCCCCATGGCGCCAAGTGGTGGACCTGGCGGCCCTGGGCAAGACCGAAGACATCTGTGCACCGGGACAAAGCGGTCATCCGCTCAGCATTCACCACGCTGATCAGATGGCTGCGTGGCTGAAAGGGGAGACCCATCCCCACTTGTTCCGCCATGATGAGATTCGGAAGCTGCCACGTTTCGTGCTGCAGCCATCTGGCGGCCCAACCCCTGATCACCAAAACAAGGAATAAGGGCCGTGTACCACCGGCGCTCACGCAACAACTGTGTGGGCGCTTTTTATATGCAAGGAAACTTCGCGATTAAATCGAAATCGTTCTGAAGTATGATGAATCAGTAGGGATGGGGGGCAGACTCGTGGAGGTTCGTTCACGGAACCTGGGGCAACCGGTCCGACCGGCCGGCAGATTAAGAAGGCTGCGGTGGGTGTCGTACGTCGCAGTGGCTCTGGTTGGCATCATCCTGGTGGCAGGTCTGGGGGCCTATGGGTGGGCGCGACGCAGTCTGCCGCAAACCACGGGGGAATTGACGCTTGAAGGGTTGCAGTCGCCGGTGTCCGTATACCGGGACAAGTGGGGCGTCCCCCACATTGAGGCGACCAACAACCACGACCTGTTTATGGCGCAAGGATTCACCACTGCCCAGGATCGCCTGTGGCAGATGGATGTCTCACGGCGGGCTGCCGCCGGGCGACTCTCAGAGGTCTTTGGTGAAGGCCGTGTCGAAAGCGATCGCTTCCTGCGGGCCCTCTTCATGCGCCCTGCGGCTGAGAAGTCCTGGGTAGCATACTCGCCATGGGCCAAGGAGATCCTGGAGGCCTACGCCCAGGGCGTCAACGCCTACATCAAGCAGGCGGTGGCTGCCGGGCGACTCCCGGTGGAGTTCACGCTCGTAGGGTATAAGCCTGATCCCTGGACCCCAGTGGATTCAATCTCCATCGGCAAGTTCATGGCCTACGACCTGGGCGGCAATTATAGTGCCGAAGTCTACCGATACCAGCTACGTCAGGTCCTCGGCGATGAGCTGACCAGGCAACTCCTGCCCATGTACCCCAGCGATGGCGTCACCATCATGCAGACGGCGGAGAGCGGGGAGTCCCA
>DAHVXO010000352.1 GCA_027356675.1 Symbiobacteriaceae bacterium
CCAGCGGAAGTTGGTGGCCGAAGTGGTCATGGAGGAAGTGGCCGGGCAGATTCCGGTGGTCCTCCACATAGGCGCTCCCGATACGAAGACCACCCTGGAACTGGCCCGGCATGCCGAAGGGCTTGGCGTGGATGCCATAGCCGCCGTGACACCCTTCTACTACAAGCACACGACGGCTGCCATCAAGAATTACTACCTGGCCCTGATCCGGGCTGTCAGCACTCGCGTCTTCCTGTACAACAACCCCAAGTACGCCAACTACACCGCCACGCCTGAACTGCTGGCAGAACTGGCTGAAGAAGGGCTTGCCGGCGTTAAGGACTCCAGCGGCGACATCGCCCTGTTCTATAACTTCATGGCTGAGGTGAAGAAGCCTGGGTTCACCTTCCTGATCGGTTCTCAGACCCACCTGGTGCCCGCGGTGATCGGCGGAGCCCATGGCTGCGTCTCTGGCCTCTCCAATGCCTTCCCCGAATTTGTCGGCGACATCTATGCCCTCTGCCGCAAGGGCGAATACGACAAGGCGGCGGCCCTCCAAAAGAAGGCGAACCTACTGCGGAAGGCCACAGGCGAGGGTATCCCTGTCCCGTTCTATCATGCAGTGATGCGTATGCTGGGCGTCGACATCGGCGTGCCCAAGGCGCCCTTCGCACCGCTCGAGGAGGCCGAGGTTAGCCGGATCCGCCAGGTGCTGACCGACATGGAGATGATCTAGAACGTCAGGGTCCTGGAACTAGGAGCCTGTCCGAAAAGTCCATATCGCGCGCCATTATGGCAGGAACACAATGTCATTATGTCGAAATGATTGGAGAGAGCACCTTTTAAGGGAGCGACTGCCGATGTTTCGACAGAGTAACCAGGGCCAGGGGCAATTGCCGATGTTCCTCGAAGACGTGATTCCCCAGGGTCACCTGGTACGAGTGGTCGATGAAGGCGTTGACCGGCTTAAGCTGTCCGAGCTCCTGGATAAGATGCAGGAGCGGGAGCCGGATGATCCCCTGCGGGCGCAGCGCGGCCCGCTCAAGATTCAGGCAACCGGGCGGCCGGCCTACCATCCGCGCACCCTGCTCAAACTGCTCTTTTACGGCTATGCCACGGGCACGTTCAGTTCGCGGAAGCTGGCCCAGAAGGCCCGTGATGATATCCCAACGCTATGGCTCACGGCACAGGAGAAGCCGGATTTCCGGACCATCAGTGACTTTCGCAAGACCTATCTCAAGGAGATCGCGGACCTGTTTGTGCAGTTCCTGAAGCTATGCCAGGCCCTTGGGATGACGAAGTTGGGCCATGTAGCGGTGGACGGCTCACGTTTGAAGGCCAATGCCTCCAGGCATAAGGCGATGTCAGCGGAACGGCTGCAGCAGAAGACCCCTGAGCTGAAGGCCGAAGTCGACAAACTTTTGCGCCAAGCGCAAGAGACAGATCAGGCGGAAGACGCCGAACACGGGAAGCGGGAAGGGACCGAACTACCCGAAGACTTGGCCCACAAGGAGCAACGGCTTGAGCGTATGGAGCAGGCGCTGAAGGCGTTGCAGGGCCGGGCGGATGCCGAGTCAGGCAAGCAGGACAGTGCGATCCGGCCCAAGATGCAGCACAACTTTACGGATCCGGACTCTCGGATCATGACGAACCGCAAAGGGGAGACGCTGCAGGCGTATAACGGGCAGATCGCGGTCGACCGGACGGAAGGGGTCATTGTCGCCGCCGATGTGACCAACAACGCTAGCGATCGCAATGAACTATCGCTGATCGTCGAACAGCTAAAGCAGAACGTCGGAAAGCCGGTGAAACTAAGTGCGGATACCGGCTACCACTCCGGTCCGAATCTGGCGGACATGGCGAAACGCAAGATCGATAGCTACATCACCGACACCCGAGAGGGAAAAGGGGGTCCCGAAAACCCCTATCACAAGCGGCACTTCGAGTACGATGCCGAACGGGATGCCCACCGTTGCCCGCAGGGCCAGTGGCTACCCTTGAAGACCGTCCGCAAGGACACAGAGGGCCAGACAGAATGGGTGTATGCGAACGAGGAGGCCTGTGCAGCTTGTCCGGTCCGCCACTTGTGCACCAAAGCCACCAAGGGGGGCCGTACCATCACCCGAGACGAGTATGAGCCGGTGCGTGAGGAGATGCGGGCAAAGCTGCAGACCGATGACGGGTCGGCGGAATACCGGAAGCGCAAAAGCACTGTCGAACCAGTCTGGGGCCAACTCAAGAATATAATGGGATTTGACCGCTTCAGTTTGAGAGGCCTGCCCCAGGTCAAACTCGAATTTCGGATCGCCTGCACCGCTCACAATTTGCGTAAGATTGCCGCAAAGCTGCGGAAGTCACCGGAGCTTTGGGATACTATGCGCTCTTGGGTTCCAGGTTAGGGAAATGGTCCCCACAGGTACCTACTGAGCCATCACCACCCGGAGTTCCGCGGTTCTTGCGACCAAACCCATCACGCGGATCCCCTATTACCGTATTTCAAAACGTTTCAGGACAGGCTCCTAGATCAGCCCTAACTCCTTGCCCACCTTGGCGAAGGCGGCCACCGCCTCGTCGAGGTCGGCCCGGGTGTGCGCAGCGGTCACGATCGTCCGCACCCGCGCCTTCCCCTTTGCCACGGTCGGGAAGGCGATGCCCTGTGCGAAGACGCCTTCCTCCAGCAACCGGTCGGAGAGTTGCAGCGCCTTGACCTCATCCCCGGTGATGACCGGCGTGATGGGCGTCTCGCTCTTGCCGGTGTTGAACCCGAGGGCGGTCAGCTTCGCCTTGAAGTACCGGGTATTCTCCCAGAGCCCTTCCATGAGCTCAGGCTCCTGCTCCATGATCTCAATCGACCGCAGGCAGGCTGCAGCGACCCCTGGCGGATGCGAAGTCGAGAAGAGGAACGGCCGCCCCCGGTGCCAGAGCAGTTCGATCAACGCCTTCGGACCGGCCACGTAACCGCCCAATACCCCGACCGCCTTCGACAGCGTGCCCACCTGCACGGTGACCCGCCCATCCAGGCCGAAATGGTTCACAGATCCCCGGCCGTTGGTGCCCAGGACCCCCGAGGAGTGGGCGTCATCGACGTACGTCATGCACCCGTGCGCTTCGGCCAAGGCCACAATCTGCGGCAGGGGTGCGATATCCCCATCCATCGAAAAAACGCCGTCGGTGATGATCAGCCGCCGCCGGTACTGCCCGTCGGTCTCCTTCAGGACCCTTGCGAGGTTGCCCATGTCGGCGTGCTTATAGCGCACCGTAACCGCCTTCGTCAAACGGCAGCCATCGATGATCGAGGCATGGTTGAGTTCATCGGAGATGATCGCATCGCCCTCGCCAACGAGCACCGGGATGACGCCCGAGTTGCAGGTGAACCCCGACTGGAAGACCACGCACGCCTCCGTATGCTTGAAGGCGGCCAGCTTCTCCTCCAACTGGTTGTGGATCGTCATGGTGCCGATGATGGTCCGGACGGCCCCCGACCCGACGCCCCAGCGCTCCGTGGCCTCGATCATCGCCGCCTTGAGGCGCGGGTCGTCGGCCAGCCCGAGGTAGTTGTTGCTCGAGAGATTGATCACCGTGCGGCCGCCGATCAGCGAACGGGGCTGCTGCGGGCTCTGCAGTTCCTTCAGCGGCCGGTAGAGCCCCGCCGCCTTGAGATCGGACAGTTCCTGAGTCAGAAAGTCGGTCACAGCCATGCGAATCCCCTCCAAGTGGATTACCCCTTCAGCCCGGGCATCAGGATCACCTTGCCGCACTGGCCGGTACGCATCAGTTCCATTGCATCGTCGACCTGCTCAAGGGGCAGGCGGTGGGTGATCAGCGGCGCCAGCCGCTCCACCAGCCCCGCCCGCAGCAGTGAGCGAATCTGATACCAGGTCTTCCATATCTTCCGGCCGGCGATGCCCTGCAGCACGAGCCCCCGCATGATCACATCCGCCCCGAGATCGATCTCTACCGGCCGGGAAGGCAGACCGAGCATCGAGACCCGGGCGCCCTTGCGGGCCGCCTTCAGTGCCTGCCGGATGGCGTTGGCGTTGCCGGACATTTCCATCACCACGTCGGCGCCGTAACCACCGGTGTGGCTATGGACCGCCGCCACCGGATCGACCATTGTCGGGTTGATCAAGACGTCAGCACCGAGCTTGCGGGCCAGATCGAGCCGGTATTCGTTGACGTCCATGGCCATGACGATTTCCGCCCCCGCCAGCTTCGCCACGGGTATGCTCATGATCCCGATGGGTCCGCAGCCGGTCACCAGCACCGTCTGGGCGGTCAAATCGCCCTCCATGGCCGTATGGACGGCGTTGCCCAGGGGCTCCTGAATCGACTGGATTTCCCATGGTACATCGCGGTCGTTGATCCAAATGTTCTGCTCGGGCACGGCCACGTACTCGGCGAAGCAACCGTCCACGTCCACACCGAGGATGCGGGTGTTCTCGCAGAGATGATATTCGCCGACATGGCACCGCGGGCAGTTGTTGCAGATGATGTGCGTTTCAGCCGAGACGTAATCGCCAACCTTGCATGCGGTTACTGCGGCGCCGATCGCGACCACTTCGCCGGCCACTTCATGTCCCACCGTCAGCGGGGGCTTCACGCGACCGGCCGACCAGGGGTCCCAGGCGTAAATGTGAAAATCCGTACCGCAGACACTGCTGGCCCGCACCTGAATCAAAACGTCTCTGGTACCGATCTGTGGGATTGCCGCTTGCTGCAACTGTGCGCCGGGACCGGGTTCCAGCTTCCGGATTGCTCTCATCGTCTGGGCCAAGTTGTCCACCTCATTTACGAGC
>DAHVXO010000006.1 GCA_027356675.1 Symbiobacteriaceae bacterium
CAGGCGACGAAGATAGTTGTCCAACGCCCTTGGTCCCTTTTCAGCGGTTTCCTGGATCCTGGCACGGTGTTCAATCACCAGGCGAGCGAAGAGCTCAGCCTCCCATTCCAGAGGGTTGCTGAAAACATTCTCGCCTACTGCCTCCTCGATCTCGCTGAGGGGATGCCCCAAGACCAGGTGCCCGACTTCATGGGCAAGGTTGTGCAGTGTGGCAAAAAAGTCGGGGACTCGGGGGTAAAACAGAACCGTAGTGTCTTCGATTCGCATCAGGCACGCCCGCAGGGTTCCCGTGTGGGTAAAGGCTTCGCAGACGATGTCATATCCCGCCGTGCGAAGGCCTTCAATGAACTCTTCCTCCGTGTAGACACGTTCGGCGAGTCCCGATCGCTGCAAGAAGTCTTTGACCGCCTGCTCCACTTTTGAGCGACTTCGAAAAAACACTACCAACGACCACCTTGACGTCTATCCGCTACAGCGGATATAGTTAGGGCTGCGACATACTTCTGCGAAGCGTTCTCAATGTGGCGCTATTAGCGCCATACAGAAGCTAGGCAAAGGTGTGCCGCATTAGAGCGAATGTCTCGATGAGTTCTATTGTTTCTTCCTTTATTAACAATACATAGAAATTTCCCTGTACCCTATTGTACCACATCTTGCACGTGACAACTGCGCCTTCCAGGCTCAGGGAACTAACGGTAGGGGAAAATCACATTCTAGGTGATTGATATTGTGTCATGAGCAGTAATTAGAGTATAATTACTGTAGGACAAACATACCCTGTCCACCCGGAAGGCGCCCCCGTCATCGGAGGAGGGCGCGCACAATGACCGAACCAGTTCACGTTAACACAGTCGAATCGGTCTCGTCATCGTCACCGGAACCGATCTTCACCGAACTTCCATTGGTCATTGTTAATCGGAAGGGCTATCACGCCCTCCAACGGCAGTTGAAGGAACATGGGCAAGAGGATGTCGCTTACGCTGTCGGTGTGCTAGCCCGGCAGGCTCAAGAGATCAAATGTTTCGGCGGGTACTATCTGCCGTTCACCACCAGGGAGGCACTGGTAGCATTCTGCCAGTCCCAGGGTATCCCACCTGAACTGGTGATCTTTCTGTATCGATCCAATCTACTTGATTTCCCCCACCCAGACGAGCCGGCGTCAATCACCTTTGACCCAGGCTACAGGGGTAAAGTAAGACCTGTACGAGGTCTCCAGTCGCAAGGGGGACCCGGAGAAAGACCCTTGGCGTAACTGCCGGGGCGTCCTCCGGGTGCAGGAGTCGTTATTCAACTCGCATCGGAGGGTAAACCCCGACGCAGGAGGTGCCGTTGCATTGGACGAGCATGTGGATGAGACTGGAAATGGTAAGAATGTAGTCTCCACCAGGCGCAAACGTCAACGTGTCCAGAAAGCGGGAGCGAAGGTTGAGATCAATCCCTTTGCCTTGGAGATTGGACAACGGCTGCGGGCTGCCCGCACTAAGGCTGGTTTCGAGACAATCGAAGAAGCCGCAGATGCCCTCGGATGGCCCCGCCAAAGCCTTGCCAGCTACGAGAACGGGTATGCGGTTATCGCCCTGGATCGCCTGCGGGAGGCCATCGTACTGTTCAAAGCCCATCCTGCTCTGATCTTGTTCGGGTCGGATGAGAAAACGACAGAGACAGGCCTCAGCATGTTACCGGACGATGTTCGGCCGCAGATGTTTTTGATGTATCAGTACCCGGAGCTCTCTGAGATGGTGATTGCCTTCCAGAGCCTCCCCCAAGCCCAGTTACAGGAAGCCAGCAGGCTGGGCGCCATGCTGGCCGATGTTCCGGCGGAAGAGCTGGGAACGGTCAAGGCTCTGGTCGAAAAGTTCGTTGTTCCAAAAAAGAGAAAGTACGAGCGCCGAAAGGGAGCCACAGAAGAATAGCAACCACACCCCCTGGGAGACCAGGGGGTTGTTTTTTTCCTGTCATCCGGTACCCGATTAGTTTGACTGTACACAGGTTTATAATTATAATTTAACCACGATACGTTTCATCACAATATGTACTGTAGTACAGTTAAAAGGACGGGGACAGCGTGACTGCTCGACCGTGCGGAATCCCACTGTTCCAACTGCTTGGCGAGATCGCAGAACACGAGGACTTTGCCCTTTTGCGAAGGCGCCTCGGCTTATCGCAACACGAAGTTACGATCGGGACAGGCGTTCCCCCTGTTCAAATCAGTCAGTATGAAACCGGCGCTAAGCCCATTCCGGAGCCACATAAGCAGGCGTTGCTTGCCTATTACCAAGCTCAGATGGTTGGCCGAGACAGGGAGGCGAGCGAGGATGCGCGTGGTCCTGGCCCTGCCACCGTTTGACCGGGCACTGGCCGATGAAGTCAGCAGGTTCCCGGGGATCGACGTTGTCAAGGACAGTCCCTACTACTCAGCGGCGGTATTGGAGAGCATCCGCTCAGTGACACCACCTGTGGATGTCGTCTTGGTGCGCGAAGATCTCGATGGTGACCAAGGGTTCAGCCTGCTCGACTTTGTTCGGGGCCTCCGCACCGCGAATATCCGGGTTATCTTCCTGGCCGACCAGGCACGACCTGGTGATGTTCTGCTAAGTGAGCTAGTGGGCATGGGGGTCTACGACATTGTCGTCGGTGGCTCCATTTCCCTCGAACAACTGAAGAACATGTTAACAACTCCGGCCACGTGGGGATCTGTGGCGCACCTTCAGCAGCCGGGTCGAACCGCCTTCGAGGCCTCACCGGGGCGCCCTGCCGAACGGGCAGCCCCCGTTAGGGAAGTCGTTCGGGAAGTGGTCAAGGAAGTCATCGTGGAACGGACACAGACCCTGCCGCAGAAGGGCGTAACCGTCGTTGTGGGTCTGGGGGCTGAAGGGGTGGGCGTGACGACGATCGCGACCAGCCTGGCTGCAGTGCTCGCCCGTACAGAGCAAAAGGTGGCCTTGATCGACGCCGACCCGCGGAACGCCGCGATGGTCGCCCACCTGGCCCTCGGGGAAGAGCACAACGGCCTGAAACAATTGCTGGACGGTATTGCAGCGAACCGTGCGGGTGAGACGGCCGAGGGGGTGTGGGTGTACGGTTCCCGGGCGATCCCCCACGCACCAACGGCAAGCTCCCTCACAGAAGCGGACGCTGTATCCCTGGTGGACCGGCTCATGGCGGCAGGGCACAACCGCATTGTAGTGGATGCCGGCCACCAACTCAGACACCCCTTCACCAAGGCCGTTCTCCAACTGGCGACTGACGTGATCATCGTCGTTGACCTGGATGTGTACCGCACCATGGTCGCCATCCAGTACTGGCCGGTTCTCGCTCGCACTACCGGCCCTTTCAAGTGCCGCCTCGTTGTCAATCGTGTCAGCCCGTCTCACCGATTTGCAAAGGCCGAAGACGTGGCGACCTCCTTCGATCAGGGTCCGACCCTCGCTGCTGCGATCCCCCTGGTGCCGGAGGCAGCGGATGCGATGATCCAGGGCCAATCACTGTATAACTTCCAGCCTCCGGATTCCCCCTTTGCCAAGGCCATACGAACCCTTTCGGGGTTGGCCGAGCCACAGAAGCAGCGGAAAGGTTGGTTTGGCCTGTGAAGCCACAGCATTGGATCCTCGTCGTTTCCGTTTCGATCGGTGTGGCCGCCACCGGCGCCCTGTGGTATGCACAGCGCATTTCCGCTGAACTGGTGCCCGTTCTTGTTGCAGCCCATGACGTCGAGGCGCGCCAGGTAATTCAGAAGGAAGACCTCACCTACCAGATGGTCCCTCCCAGCACAAAGGATGAAAAAGCCATCCAGGACCCCGCCCAACTTGTCGGCCAGCTTCTTCTCTCCCCTGTGTTTGCCGGAGAGCAGATCCGCCCCGGGCGGGTGAACTCCACGGAGCGGGAACTGGCCCCCGACGAGTTGGCTATCGGCTTTCTCACCGATTTGACCAAATCAGTTGGCGGCCTCCTCGAATCAGGAGATGTGGTCGATCTCTTCTGGGCGCCCGAGCGTGGTGGTAATCGTGTGGGTCGGGTGGAGGTCTATAAGGTCGGCGAGGGATACCGCGTTCTAAGTGTCCGTGACAATACGGGCAAAGCCACCGGTCCCCGGGTGCAAGCTGAACTGGCAAAGTCCGGCGCCGCTGCTGGACTTCCCAACGTGGTGGTGTTAAAGGTCCCCAACAGCCAGGTAGCAGCTCTGCGGCAGGCGGCTGAGGTCGGCCAGATCACCTTTGCGAAACGGAGTCCCAATGCACCAGTACCGAATGAACCGGTTCTTACCCCACTGCCGGCAGCCGCGATGTCCCTCGATGTCAACGGACTGCCGCAAGTGCTCGTCAACCCACAGGGCGCCGCACAGACACCGAACGGTTCCGCCGGTCCCCAGTCAACGACCACCGTTCCCGTACCGAAGGGAGGCTCTCGTTAGTAATGCGCATCGTCATTGCCACGGGCGTGCCACCCGTTGACGCTTTTCTTCAAGCACTGCCCGCAGACCAGACCTGGACAGCCGCCCGTCGGGAAGATGTCGCGATGCACCTCAGTGACCATGCTCCCGATGAAATGCCCAATGTGGTAATTGTTGGCGAACCCTTGCCAGGAGACCCCCAGGGCCACGACTTCCCGTTGATGATCCGCCGTTACTTCCCAAGCGTTCGGGTACTTTACCTTGCCCGAGATGGCTTCGCCAAACCAGAGGATTTTGATACTGCTGGGGTTGAGGTCCTCGTCGGCCACGTAACCGGAAGTCGGCTGGCTGGCCTGCTCGGAATCCCGTTGCCGGGCATTCAGCTTGTGGCTTCTGGCTCCAAAACGGATGCGAGTCCGGCGCCGGCTCAGACAGCCGCACGTCCAGTCGTACCGCCCGGGTTTGCGGCCAGCGAGGCACGAGTCGAAGCCACTAACGCTGCCCCTATTCCCGACGTTGCGGAGGTAGAGGTGGTGGACCCTCCCGCCCCTGAGCCGGATGCACCTCCACCGCCCCCGGCCGGCGGCGTCGTCGCTGTGTGGAGTCCCAAATCCGAAGGAGCGACTGTTACCGCACTGCACCTTGCGCACGCCCTTGCAGTTAACGGTCCCACCCTGCTGCTGGACCTAAACCTGCGGCGCCCCGCTATCGCCACCAGCCTGAAAGATGCAGATCTAGCCGAGCACAACGTCGACCAACTGTGGTCGATGCTTGCCGTTGACTCCTTGACGCCGGAGTACCTCGGTTCACAGGCGGTGCTACTGGCGAAGGCAAAGGGTGCTCCAGCACTCCTCGGGGGGACCATGCACGCCGAATATGCCGGCACCTACCCCCTTGAATCGGTTAGCCGCCTGCTCGCCGTTGCACGTAGCCGGTTCAACAACGTAGTGGTTGATATTCCTGCGGACCTTGATAATGCCGCTACCGAGGCGGCCCAGGCGACGGCAGACGTCGTACTGGTGGTTCTTAGAGCCAATCTGCTTTCCCTGAAAACGTATGAACGAGTGCGAAGCTACGCCTCTGAATTAGGTGTCGACTCTAAGAAGCACCGCATCGTCCTGACGGCGAGACGGGCTGAAGACCCCTATGGGGTAGACGAGATCGCCAAGCACCTGCAGGTACCCGTGGTGGCCACGCTCCCCTTTGCACCGATGCTTGACACGGCCATTAGCAAGGGTGAATTGCTCAAGCCAGGCTCGAAAACGGCAAACGAGTACCTGAAGACCTTGCAAGGGCTTACGTGGGAAGTGTTGCACCGTGGTATATAAGCTGAAGGGTGGTGGTAGGCATGGGCGTACACCCCGAACCGGGTTATGACCTTGCTCAGCGGCTGCAAAGGGCAAGGCTGAGTGGTCAGCCGGGCCCGGCAGTTGATCCCCTTGGGGCTGCCGGTGCCGCAACCGCAAGAATCGATGAGCGTCGCCCGGTAACGGTTGGTGACCTGCCTGTTCCCGTGGCGGCCGGTCAACCGGCTATCGAGACATTGCAAGTTCATGAACCGGGCAGCCTGTCTCCTTCCCAGAGTCTCACACCAGGAGTCGACCTGTGGCTCGAAATGGCAGCGCACCCGCAGTTGCGGAGAGCCGTTAACGAAGTTCGAGGAGCATTGGCGGAAGGCAGCAAGTCAAAGGACGAGAATGATCGCCGGCTAACCCTGCTGGTCGAAGCCCAAGCCGGTGACCCCAAAGCGGAGGCGGAGCTCAAAGCCCAGATCGCCCAGGTCCTGCAGGAGCAGAAGCTGTTCGTCCCGGGCAAGGATCCAGCGCAGATCGTTGACGTCGTTTTCGACTGCTGCTGGGGTCTCGATGTGCTTGCACCGATCTACGCCGACCCCTCGGTTGAGGAGATTCGGGTCAACAGTCCCGACCGTATCTATACCATGCGGCTGGGGCGATCGTACCTGGAACCCATCCAGTTCGCCGACGAGGACCATCTCAAGCGGGTCATCCGGCGGGTTCTGCTGCACGACCGGATTGACATTACCCGCGACCAGCCACGTGTTGAAACGACCCGGCGAGACGGCTGCCGCGTCACGGCGTCGATCCCGCCGTTTACCCGCACAGTGACCATGGTCATCCGGAAATTCTCCTCAATCTCAATCACGGAAGCTGAGTTTCTTCATTACCGCTCCCTCAGTCACCGGATCCTTCGGATGCTCAAAGCATTGGCCAAGGGGCGTGCCAGCATTCTGTTAAGCGGCGGTACCGGCACGGGCAAGACCACGATGCTTCGCCTGCTCGTCAGTTTTCTACCCCCACGCCTTCGCATTCTCACGCTCGAGACCGACTTCGAGCTTAACCTTCGCCACTACTTCCCTGACCGGGATATCGTAGAGATGGAGGAGCACAAGGAGTTAAGCCCGCCCATCACCCTGCAAGAAGCGTTCAAGACCATCCTCCGGATGACTCCCGACGTGATCATCATGGGTGAGTCTCGATCGGGTGAGGCAGACGAGATGGTCAAGGCTGCTATGCGCGGTCACGACGGAAGCATGGGAACGGTTCACGTCAGCTCAGTCCCGGAGATTATCCCTGCGGTCTGCAACATGATCCTCGAAGAGAAGCCACACCGCCCTCTTCCAGTGCTGCGCGAGCAGGTAGCGACCGCGTTTCAAATCCTTGTCCAGCTCGTACGCTGGCCCAGCGGCTGGAAGATGATCGAGGAAATCTGTGAGTGCTACTACGACCACGGCCGCGGGGAAGTGGTGTACAACCCGCTCGTGAAGTGGAAGTGGGCCGGCGATGACCCGGAACAGGGGGAGTGGGTCTTTCCCAACCGGCCATCTCCGCGACTGATTGAGAAACTGCGGCGGGGCGGCGTAACAACCCGCGAATTGCAGGAGGCGGAGATGATTTGTTGACCCTCTTCCTGGCCGCAACGGGGTATCTCCTCTCCATTGCCGCCATTACTCTCGCTGTTTATGCCTTCCTGAGCTCCTACTATGATCGGACCCTGCTCCGCTCGCGTCTTCGACCTGCGCTCAAGCAGAGTCTGGCCCGGAGCCACTCCCAGGGCAGCGGCATCGAACGGCTGCTTGGGGCCGCTACACTTCGGAGGCTTCGGTCCTCGTTCGACGAGCGGCGAGCGGTCTCTGGATTCCCGCTCTCATGGAATGGGTTTCTCATGCTGAGCGGCACAACGGCCATTCTCGGCATGGTGTTCGGCACTGCTTACTTCAACAATTTCCTGGCCGGCATCGCGCTGATGATCATGGGGCTACTTCTTCCAGATCAGGTCCTCAGTCTTGGGGCGGGCGCCCACAAGGATCGGACTCATGAGCAGCTCCAGTTGGCGATACAGGTCTTCGGTGCTGAGTACCGCAGCAGCCGTTCCGTGCAGCGAGCCTTTTTGGGAACCGTTCCCCAACTGCCTGAGCCAATCCGACACCACTTTGAGCGCTGCGCCCGTCGCCTCAATAGTGGAGAGCCACATGAACAGGTCCTCGAAGAACTCGCATTCCGCCTCCAGCACCCGTTCGCCAGGCTATTTGTAACCAATTGCAAGGCCGTGATGGAGAGCCAGCAGGCTGCGCCCCTGTTTGACATGATCGCCTATCAGTTGAACCAATGGCGCATTCGGCAGACAGCCAACGCCGCAGCACTCTCCGGCGGGCGGATGCTAGGCCTGCTGCTAAATGCCGCTCTTCCGGCGGTCTACTTCGTCAACTTGCGGCTTCAACCGGCGACGAAGGTACTGCTCACGGAAACGTCCGGCGGTCGGGCGATGGTCGTTCTGATGTTGCTTGGGGTCCTGGTCACCTTCGGACTGAACAAATTCTTGGCGAAGGCGGACTGGTAGGATGCTTGTCTATCTCGTGTGGTTCGGAGCTCTGGCCGGTGGACTGTCAGCAAGCCTGGCTGTCTATGCAGTGGCCACCTGGGGTCGCCCTACCACCGTAAGAGCTCGAACTGCAAGGATTCGGGAATGGGTCCGGGCAGATGAGCCGCTCCTGCCCCAACTCTGGCGGTTCCTATCCGTCATCGCAAGTGGTCGGACGGTCACGGCCGTGGCTGGAAGCTTCAGCGCCTTTGAGCGTTCGAAAGTAGAGGTGCTGCTGGAGGATGCCCGGCACCCGTGGGGGTTCACCAAGGCAGGGGATGTCTATGCTGTCGGCCTCAGTTCTGGCGTAATCTTGACGCTCTCAGCCTGGTACCTGAGTGGGCTTAACCTGGTCGCCCTGGTCGCGTTCCCGGCGTTCCTGATGGCGGGCCTCGGGATTCCCGTGCTCGCCCTGAAGATCGTCGCAAGTGGTACAAGACAGGCTATGGTCCGTGAACTATGGACGCTCATGAGCGGCCTCGAAGTCTACCTGGCCTCCGGTTATCCACTGTACTACGCCCTCAAGGAGGCAACCGCCACCTGTGTACTGATCAGCCCCGCGATTGACCGGGCGCTGCTGCAGTGGGGTTCGACCGGCCCAGGAGCTGCTCTGGACCAACTTGGGAAGGAACTGCGTCTACCTGAGGCCTTCCTGGTGATTGGCGCCATCCGGCAAGCCGTGGACGCAGATCCGTCCTCGCTGGCCACCTTCATGATGCGTGAGAGCATCCGGCTAGATAAAGCCATGGAGGCAAACCAGGCACGGAGCGCTCAAGTCAAGCCCATGCTCCAGAACGCAGCGCTGTTCATCCCCATGTTCAACATCTTCATCCTCTGGACGGCCCCGTGGGCCTACTCTGTCTTCGCCCAGCTCGAACGAGGTGTACAAACTGCCCCATAGGAAACCGCAAGAGGGTTCTGGGGATTCTCGCGCCCAATCGTAACTGTGTTATTAGCGCGATCTCTCAACGTTTGACTTTAATACCGGCGGAAAGGTGGTTGACGTCATGCGCACGTTGCGGGGCGCCCGTGGCCCTTAGGCGGCTGTGGCTGCATCCGAAAGGAGGCGCATCACTCCCACTTCCAACTGGACAGCCGCTCCGGGTGGAAGGGTGCTTGATTTCATCTACGTCCCGCGTTCACGACTAGGACACCAGACCGCGCTGTTATTCCGCAATTCGAGAAGGGAAGGGATCCTTCATGCTGCAACTGCTTTCGCATGCACTCTCACTGATCACCGGCTTCTTCCACGAGGAAGAGGGCGACATTATCCAAAACCTGGGTTGGCTCGTTGCTGTTTCCGTCGGCGCCGCCGTAGTGGGCGGCCTGGTCTACACGGGCATCAAGACCTATGGCACCACGGTCAAGAGCAAGGTGGAAACCATGACGGTTACCCCGCCTGCCACCCCAACCTATTAGAAGCGTAGGCCCTCGGGGTGGGGGCGAACCCACCCCGAGGTGCCAATCAGAGCTTGGGAGGTCTGCCGCTTGGGTTGGTTCTGGACATTTCTGCGATCCGAGCGCGGCGACATCATTCAGAATCTGGGGTGGCTCGTCGCGGTTTCCATCGGCGGTCTCGCTTTGGGCGGTTTGGTCTACGCCGGCATGAAGGGGTATGCGACCAACGTGAAGACCAAGGTGGAGAGTCAAACCATTACTCCGCCCACGGTCACCTATTAGGTGGTGGCCCGATGCTACGACGATTTTGGACCGATGAATCGGGGGACATGGTGGCCAACCTCGGCATCATTGCGACCATCTGCGTGGGCCTTGCAGCCCTGCTGGCCGCCATCGAGCTGGCCGTGACCCGCACAAGCAGCGCATTCGTTCGCAACATTCCTGGGGTGACGGTGGGGGAGTGACTCATGCGCAGGTATTTCAGGTGGCTCCATGCGGAGCGCGGCTCGGCCATGCTCGAGTACTTGATCCTGGTACCGATGCTTGTCTTCCTTGCCTTTTACCCTATCTCGACCTTTGTATTCCAAGTCCAGCGCAATCACTTGGACCAGGTGAAAGATCGCTATCTCCAGGAGGCCCAGTTAGCTGGCGGGTTTGATACAGCCATGTGGCAGCGCCTGGGCGACGACTTGAAAGCACGAGGTTTTGACATGACCAAGGTGCGCTTCGACGGATCGACTACAGTGGGCGCCCGGGTGGCCCGCGGGGGCGTCATTACGCTTAATATCGGGTACCCCCAAGGGGACAGCCAGCGCCTGATTCAGCTGATCGGCCTGTCTGCGCCGGATGAAAACAAACTCCTCTGGGTCTCCGGCTCTATCCTCAGCGAGAAGCCATGAGGAGCCTGACGAGACTGTTGCGCCGGTTGCTAACCGAGCAGCGAGGCAGCGCCTTGATGTGGTTCCTGGTGAGTGTACCCTGCCTGATTGTGGTCATGGCAATCGGCTATGAGACGACCGAGGTTTCACAGACGGCCGGATGGTTTCAGGAGGCCGTCAACCGGGCGGCCAAGGCTGCGGCCTACCAGGTGAGTCCACCATCCTACTCCGTTGGTCTCCCGACAATTGATCCAGTTAAGGGCGACGCAGCCTTCCGGTCGTTGCTGGCTCATAACCTGAGCCTTGGCCCGGTCGACCTGAAACCGACGGAACGGAATTCGCGGATCGCAGGGGCCCCGGAGTACAACCTGTTTGTCTATAATGGCCCCTTTCCATACACCTTTCAAAACGCCGAGTACGGAATTAGCACCGTTCTAAACGAACCGACCGTGGTGGCCATGGTCAAGATTAAGTTCGCCGCCACGGTCCGCAATACGAACATCACGATCCGACGCTACGCCATCGCCAAGGTCGTGAAAACAACGCCATGAGGTGAACGCTGTGGTCACGGCCATCCCGCGTCGTCCCTGGAGACTGTGGATCCTGGCACTGCTGTTAGGCCTTCTGGTAGCAGTGGCGGCCGGCTTTTACTTCTTCCATCCTGCGGCCACTGTCCAGCAGGAGGAAATCATCAGAACCTACTTTCGAGCAGTGGTAGCTGGCCGGCTTGATGAGGCGGAGCAGGTCCTCACCGGGAATGCTCTGGCGATGTTCCGGCGAACCATGGCGGCCAGACCCCGGCTTCGGGACTCGGCTCTGGTGGACCTGCGGATTTCCTGGCTTGTGACCGGGAAGCAGGTCGCTGTGGCTGAGGTAACAGCCGTAGTTCATCAGGTGGAGGACGGTGGAAAGGCCACCGACCTGCAGGCTGCACGGGTCCATTTGAGCCGCATGGAGGGTGGTTGGCGGATCTTCGCGTATGAGCCTATCCCGTTGCCCTACGGCGGGAAAGCACCAGCGGACAGCGAGGCGACAGCCGTGGTCGATGCCTATGTGAAGGCGACAGCCGCGGGCAGTTATGATGAAGCGCTCCGCTTCCTGGCCGGCGGCGCCCGCAATGATGCCGAGTCGACCCTGGCTGTTATGAAGCAGACGAAGCTGGATATGAAAGTGTCTGGGCTACAACTGAGAGTCTCTGAGCGATCGGGGAATGCGGTTTGGGTCATGGCCTCCTACACAGCCTCCGTTGCGGGAAACGATGCACGGCCGGTCAGGTTGCTCCTGGAGGTACGTGGGGCCGGGGGGGCGGCCGCAATCGTCAAGGTCAACAACCTGTAATTGCCTGGTGATAAGGTATGAGCCCATGAGACAACGCCTACTCGCTTCCCTCCTGGTTGTGGTGACCGCTGCCGGGGTCTCAACGGAGGCCTTTGCGACCGGTCTCGGCACTGATGATATTAGTCGGAATGACCGATATCAGTACCCGGCCACATCGGCGGTCGTAGACACCGCCCGGCGCGAGATCCGCCTTCCCGAGGCATATTCGGCCGCCGGTGCCGGCCTACTTGATGGGCGCCCCGCCGGTTTCGACCTGGTAACTGTCAACGGCAACGCCGTAGAAAGCTACTCTTTCAACGGTTCAGCACTGGTGAAGAACCAGGCCCTCTCCCTGTCGCCCTCCGATCGCCCCCTGGCCGTGGCCGCCAGGAGCAACTCCGCTGATATGGTGGTCCTCTCCGGGACCGAATCCACACAGTTCAACTTCAACGGCGATGCCCTAACCGAGAATCCCCTGCTGGCTGTGGCAGGCCTCACTGCCCCCGTCCAGGTGGCTACCCGCCCGGGGCTCAGTGAAACGGTTGTTCTAGATGGCTCCACACTTCGGGGGTTCAGTTTCAACGGGGCTGGGATGGTGGAGAATCCCGCCCTCTCCATTAACAGCGGCCTAACAAGCCCAATCGCCTTTGCCTTGCATCCCGCCACATATGACTGCGCTGTGCTGGACGGCACCACGGTTCGCTACTTCAACTTCAATGGTACGACCCTCGCCGAAAACCCGCTGATGTCGCTGACAGGGCTCACATCTCCGGTGGCCGTACAGCTTGCCAAGGACGGCACGATGTACGTGGCAACCGCCGGCGGGGTGATGGCGTACTCCTTCGACGGAACCGGGATGCGGGCCAACTTTGCACTTTCTGTCCCGGAGGCTTCAGGAGCACTCGCGATCACCCTGCTGGGCGACCCGCAGACGCTGGCGGTCCGGCTCCCGACTGAAGTCCGCTGCTACCAGTTTAACGGCGAGGGTATGGTGGAAAACCCAGCCCTTCGACTGACGGGCCTTGCCCTACCCGGTGGAAGCGGGGGAGGGGTGGGCCAATATGCTCCCTCAGCCGTTGCCGTTTCCAAGGTCTATCCCGTCACGGAGCCTGTTGAAGCGTTGGTGCTCAAAGCGAACACGAACATCCCACCCGGTACCGCTGTTTCCTTTCAGGTCTCGGGAGATGCCGGCGCCTCGTGGCGACCAGCGAGGCTCGGAAAGGGCGTACCATTGCCTGTCCCATTAAGCACGGCTGGGGCGGCCTGGAAAGCCGTACTGTCAACGTCCGATCCCGCCGTCACCCCCTTGGTACTGCCGAATGTGCAGCTCGACCAGGTCTGGCGCCCAAACGCTCCGACCGGCCTGACCGTCGTGCCCACGGATGCTGACGGACTGGTACGAACGGCAACGCCTACACTCCGCTGGACATTCACCGACCGGGATACCCCAGATGGGGACAAGCAGAGCGCCTTCCAGGTACTTGTCTATGAACAGGACAGCGGGGCCCTCATTTACAACAGCGGCAAGATCTCGTCGCTGGTTGATGCCGATCCCCCGCCCGACCAGGGGGGAAGTTACCCACTCACCGCCCCGGACTGGCGTGGGTTCATCAGTGAATTCACCCTGCCCGAAGGTGCCCTCTCCACTGGGTATCGTTATCGCTGGCGGGTCAGAGTGTGGGATAGTTACGACCTAGATTCCCCATGGAGCGGCCCGGATCACTCCTTCGAGGTGCTTGCGCTGCAGAACGTCCAGGTCACTCGGGTGTATCTGCCGCCGGGCGAGACGCCACCAACGTTACCGACCGCCGTACTGCCGGTCTTTGTGAAGGCTGGGGCGCGCTTTGAGTACAGCGTGGACAGCATCGGGACCATCACGCAGGTAGTCGTCGACTTCATCGATGGCGGAACCCGGCCAGCCGCCCCTCGGGCCCCGGCAGGCGCGACCCGAAACACGTGGGATTCGGATTACTTCACCGACGGCTCTCTGGCAACCGGGACCGTACTAACCGCCACATTCACGGGCGCCCGTGCCGACGGCAAGACCACCTCGTTGACCCGGCCGATCGTAGTCATCCAGGGCTCTGTGTACGACGACTTTGTCGTGGTCCTGACCAAATAGGAGAGAGGGTTACCCATGGGCTGGACTTTGCTTCTGTCCGCCGGACTGGCTGCTGCTGTAATCCTGGACTACCAACATCGGTGGTTGCCAAACCTGTTGACCTTACCATTGGCTATGTTGGGCCTATTGCGGGCGGCCATCACAGGAGACGGCAGCATTTCGAGCAGCGCCGGCGGACTCGTCTCCTTATTTGTGGTTTTCCTCATTCTGTGGCGCTTGCGTTTTGCCCGCGCCGGGGACGGCAAACTCGTCGCCGCTGTGGGAGCTTGGATCGGCTTTGACCGGGCGTACGGGTTCCTTGTGGCCTGGATCGTCTTCAACGCCTTGGCGTTCTTTACGGTCAGCATTCGTGCCCACGGCGGTTCTCTGGGCCGCTGGTGGCAGGAGCAACGAGTCAGCCTTCGCGGGGTGACCATTGGCGTTCTGACGTGGCACGGAGCCCACAGTTACGCCGGCGCCATTCCGATCGCCCTAGCCACCCTGACCGTGCTAATTGTGCAATGACAGGAGGTAGACCCGTGATTCATCCGTTAGCAAAGCTAAGTGGTCCCCGCCGTAAATGCGGCAAGGGTTGTTCAATGAACTGGTAGGACTTTTGATGGTCGGTCGCGAACTCCCATCGCAGTAAATGCTGGAGGTAGTTCGCCATGCCAGGACCTGCTCCAACCTATCGCCCGACATTCACTGAAAAAGACATTCAGGATGCCCAGCGCGTTGCTCGTTCACATACGGCCCCCCATAGCCATGTCCAGCGGGCCAGGCTTGCCCTTATCTTAGCAGAGCGGCCCTCCATCGATAGTGCGGAGGCCGGGCGGTTGATTGGTTGGCATGTACAGACGGTCCTGAAGTGGCGCCGTCGTTGGGAAAAGGACGGCTTTACGTTGACGGATCTACCTCGCCCGGGTCGTCCGCCGTATTTTTCCCCCTCGTGACCAGGCAGTCGTGATCGCCTTGGCCTGTGAGCGGCCATCTGACAGGGGGCGACCGTTAAGCCGTTATTCGGCTTTTGAGATTGTCCGTGAAGCCATCGCACAAGGGCTTCTTCCCATGATCAGCCCCACCACCGTCCTGCGCTGGTTACGCGACTTGGCCATCAAGCCCTGGCATTTTCGGTCATGGATCTCGGTCCGGGACCCCGAGTTTGAAGCGAAAGCTGGACGTGTGTTAGACCTTTATGCCCGAACCTGGGATGGCGAGCCGTTGGGACGAGATGACTTCGTCATCAGTCTCGACGAAAAGACGAGCATCCAAGCCCGTGGTCGAAGGGAGTCGACCAGACCGCCGGCCCCAGGCCAAGTCATCCACCTTGAGTTTGACTACAAGCGGGGCGGAGCCGTGGCCTACATGGCAGCACTGGATGTCTTTTCAGCGACTGTGATGGGGGAAGTCGTGGCAAGAACCGGGATTGCACCCTGCCGGGCGCTGGTTTCTAAGATTATGAGCCAGGAACCATACCGCTCGGCGCGGCGGGTGTTCTTTATTGTCGACAACGGTTCCTCACATCGGCCCAGCACTTTTGGGGCGTGGTTGACGGCCACATTCCCAAACGCAGTTGCCGTCCATACACCCATCCATGCGAGCTGGCTCAACCAGATCGAGATCTATTTCTCGATCCTACAGCGCAAGGCCCTTACGCCCAATGACCTTAAGACCAGAAACGACGTAATCTCACGAATCCTGAAGTTCCAGCAGAAGTTCAACGAGGAAGCCGACCCATTCAAGTGGCGTTTTACCAGAGAAGACATGATCCGCTGGCTTCAAAAGTCCGCCGCCTAACCCAATGGGAATTTAGGGCGAGGACCACTAAGGCACCTGGCGGAGCAGATCCTGAACGTGGTGAGCGAGGGGGAAGAGATTCCGACTCTTGAACGACGTGTCTCGGAGGCATCTGCCAGGGTGGCCAGCGCCGATCAGCGAACAGCCGCTCTCCGCACGGAGTTGGCCGCGGCGGAGCAAGAGCAAGCGGCGGCCCGGGAGGAGCTCCAGAGCCACCAGCAGAGCCTGGAGACCTTGAGGAACGGACTCTCCGGCAAGACTGCCGGCCTGTGCAGTCTGATGGCTGAGCTCGTGCAGGAAGGCATCGCTGAGCCGGTCCGGTTGCCCGAAGCCTCTCCTCTCGCTGAAGTCATCAGTCCTGCTCCGACTGAACCAGCCCCCCAAGGGTTGCAGTCCGCACCGGAACAGGCTGGAACCCACCTTCAGGAAGTGGCAGCCGCCGAAAAAACTGCTGTGCAGTCGGCAAGTGCATCGGCGCCACTCGGCAAGGAAGGGGCTAGCGGTGGGGTTTTACTCCAATTGGTGCGGCGCCCTCGGCCTGACAGCGCCTCCCAGCAGGTGGATGACGGCCCCGCCGTCCGCATTGACCGCCCCCCGCTTGAACGGGCCGCCGGCGGAGATCCAGTCTTCATCATCCAGTAAGGATAAGGGGGCCTGGTCACCAGGCCCCTGCCCCTCAGGTGGAGGCCACCTCTACGGCCCAAAGTTTTGGGTCTGCTGGACCCAAGGTTGGAGTTTGGCTCCTGACACGAAGCGAAGAGAAGGGGAAGACCGATGCGGAGATTCTTGGGTACGATGATCGTTCTAGCGCTACTGATGGGCCTTGGTGGCCAACGAACTTTTGCCGACAGCATGGATCCTCTGATGAGCCTCCCCAATGAAACGACCGTGATCGAGGCCGTCACCGCCGACGGCAGCATCGCCTCTCCCGATCGCATCCGCGCCTATGCCGAGAAGCTCAATAGCAGAGCACCGTCGGACCTGGCTGGAGTTCTCCAGCTCGGGATCGCCTGGCAGATGGCCCACGAGCCAGCAAGAGCTCGTCAGATGTTCGAGCGCGCTGTACAGTTGGCGCCGAACAACCCGACCTTGTATCCACGCCTCGCAAGTGTCGCCGTTGAGGGCATCACCGTCTACGTCAGAGGGCGGCGGGTCGAGTTTTCCGATGTCCAGCCACAGATCATCAACGGGCGAACCCTGGTACCGTTTCGTGCAGTTGCGGAGGCCCTGGGCGCCGATGTCAAATGGGATCCCGACACCGAGACCGCTACGGTAACACTGGATAGCCGAGCAGTGCGTCTGACCAAGGACCGCGACGTGGCCATGATCGGCCTGAACCCAACGATCCTGGATGTCCCCGCCTCGATCATCCCGCCCGGCCGGTTCGCCGTGCCGCTCAGATTTCTTAGCGAAGCGTTTGGCTACAAGGTGCACTGGGTCCAGATCAACCCGGGTAGCACCATCATCGGGATCTACCAGCAGTCGGAGGAGGGCTTGTAGCGCATGAGGCGGAGTCGGTCACTCTGGGTCCTGTGGTCCCTGGCCTTCCTGTTTTCGCTGGTTTCACTAATCACTCCGTCGAGGAAGGCTGCGGCCTTTGACGCGACGGTAAGCCCGTCGGGCGTCACGGCCAGTAGTAATCAAGACTACAGGGGCGTTGTCGGCACGTCATACAAGGATGCCAACAACTACCGGATCAAGTCGGCAACGTTCAGCTTTACCGGACGCAGAACGAGCTCAGGCAGTTCTACCACCAACGACTATACCTACCTGTACTACAAGACCTGCGTGGGTTGTGGGTGGTCCAGCATCGGTCCCTACTACGCCAACTCCGGCACACTCGGGTACACCAACAAGACGGTCGACCTCACCCCTTACGGCAACGTCGTCGAAGTCGCGATGTATCTGTACACGCAGACCGGCCTGAACTCCGAGACTGCGACTGCTTCGGTCACCAGCGTCGTCATAGACTCACCGCCCTGGACCCCTGGCACGCCCTCGATCGCCGGCCCGGGTGTAGCCCGATCTGTTAACCCCACGGGAAGCTGGCAGACCTGGTATTCCGCCGAGTTCGTCGGCGCAAAGAAAATGACGGGCGCCCGCTTTTTGACGACCAACATTTACGGCGACGCCTATCTGCAAGGATGGAACAGCAACACGAACCAATGGGTGAACCTGATCACCCGCAGTTACAACGACAACGTGGTGGACCAGTGGTGGGACGGCCGCTCACAGACCACGTACAACATTACAAAGCTCAGGGTCTACCAGAACACGTACACGGGCTACGGTGCCTTCTCAGAAGCCTACGTGCCCCAGGTCTATTACTTCGATGCCTATGGTACCCCGGTCGACATTCCGGACAGCCGGAACCAGATCCGCATTGCCTGGACTGCCAATAACAATCCTGCAGGCACGGTTTATGAAGTCTCCCGCCGGGAGTACAACAGTACCGGGGTTCAGGTTTCGGATACCCTCGACTACAGCGGCACGAACCTGGAGTACGTGACCGATGACCTGCAGCCCGGTAAGTACTATAAATTCCGGGTGAGGGCAAAGTCGGGTGGCAATACCAGTGCTGATACTACCGAAATCGCTTACTGGGTTCCCCCCGTACCCTCGGTCACACGGGACAACGCCAAGCTGAGCCTGAGCTGGACCGCTCCCTACCCGAGCCTCTCGTACTGGGTCTGGTACCGCCAAGCTGGCAGCGTTGACTGGTCGGGTGGATGGCAAACATCAGCGACGTCGTACACAATCGACCCGGGCTGGAATTCGCCGTGGAATCAGTACGAGGTCTCACTGACGCCCCCCGGTTCCCTTCCCAACGGCGGCCCGATGTGGCCCGTCTCCGACGGGCAAAAGTATCGCCCGATGTGGCCCGCACCATATGCCGCCCTTGCGTCGAATGTAACTGCAACTTCTGCACGCATCTGGTGGCAGATCAACTACAACTCCAGCTGGAATATCGATTCCGGCGTAAACATCCGAATCACCCGCTCGGATGGCACCAACACGGTCACGCTCCCCACAACGACGACCGCGGCAGCGTCCGGCAACTGGTATACCCCCAGCGGCGCCAGCTACGGTTACTGGGGTTACGTCGACCAGACCGGCCTGACCCCGGGCCTCACCTATACCTACACCATCTGCGCGCTCAACCCAGACAATGAGTGTGGTCCGGCCAGGACTGTCACGGTGACCCCCAAGCCGATCACCCCTGGAACCCCCACACTGTCCGCTGCCTCAACAACGCACCAGGTCAAGATCGACTGGACTCAGAATGGCAACGCAGCAGGCACCACGTACGAAGTCTGGCGGAAGACTGTTAATCCTGACGGCTCGGTCGCCAGGGATGAGCGCATCTTTACGGGGACTGACACTTACACGTACACCACGACCGGCACCTATGCCCAGAGCGCCGGAAAGTATTATCGGTACCGTGTAAGAACTGTCGTGAGTGGCGTAAACAGCGACGACACATCCGAGGTTGCCTATTGGACGGCGCCGACCGCTTCCGTTACGAGGAGCACAGCTGGGTTCAACTTGTCCTGGACATTACCGGATGCCCCCTCAACGCAAAGCACCGGGGGCGCCCTGCGAATCTCCTCTTCAAGCTGCTCCTGGGTCAACACGAGCTACTGGTACGTCCCCAATGGCACCACTTCCCGCGTCCGCGTCACCTTTACGGGTAACACCAACGACGCCTGGGGACTATATGCCTATTCGCCGTCTTACGGTTACTACTGGGTGATCCCACAGGCGAGCGTTCCTTCTGGAACCTACGACGCCTGGATTGACCTCCAGTATCCTGCGGACCGACTGCGGACCTACACCCACGACTGCGGCGGCGGCGGGGCGACGATGGACGTGCCTGAGTTCATTAGTCCTTCGAGCACCACCGTCAACGTGGAATACTCCACAAACGGCACCACCTGGTCGACCTACACCTCCGGCACCACGGCAGAGGCGATCTCGATTCCCTCGCCGGGCACCTTGACTCCAGCCCAGAAATATCAGGTGGCCTTGACGCCAAACTCGCTTCCCAACGGAGGCACCGCCTGGCGATCAGTGAACAGCACCTGGTACAGCCCTCTTTGGACTTCGCCCGTCAATGCCCTGGCCACCGGCGTGAACGGAACCTCGGCACGCCTCTGGTGGCAAATCTCTACCGGAAGCAGTTTCGTCATCGACCAGACGGCGAAGATCCGGATCACCCGCAGCGATGGCCAAACGCCTTTGAACGGTGTAACGACTCAGAACTCAAACGGTGCGTACGCTACGCCATCGGGGGGGAGTTACGGCTACTGGGGCTACATCGATCAGAGCGGCCTGACCCCCGGCGTCACCTACACATGGACCATCTGTGCGCTCAACGCCAATGATGAGTGCGGCGACGCCGATACCGTCACTGTAACCCCTAAGCCGCTTACGCCCACAACCCCGACGCTGGCTGCCGCCACAAACACCTACCAGGTGAAGGTCGACTGGACTGCTAACGGGAACTCCAGCGGCACCACCTACGAAGTATGGCGGAAAACCCTAAAGCCGGATGGAACGGTACTTCGGGATGAACGGATTTACAGCGGCGTCGATACCTACACCTATACCACTGCCGGCACCTATGCGCAGGATGACGGAGATTACTACCGCCATCGGGTAATTGCGGTCGTCGGCGGGGTCAGCAGTGCCGCCACGGCCGAAGTGGATTATTGGACACCCCCAGTTCCCGCGGTCTCCAACGGAGTAAACACACTGGATGTATCCTGGAATCCGCCGCTGAGCGCATCAACCCAAAGCGCCGGCACTGCCCTACGAATTTCTTCGTCAAGCTGCTCGTGGAACAGCACCAGTTACTGGTATGTGCCGGACAGTGGCACCACGTCCCGCATCCGGGTGACGTTCTCAGGCAATACCGGAGACCAGTGGGGCCTGTATGCCTACGCTCCGTCCTACGGCTATTACTGGGTGATATCGCAGCAGAACGTCCCCTCCGGCACCTACGACCAGTGGATCGACCTGCCCTATGCGGTCGATCGCCTGCGCACCTACGTCAACGACTGCGGCGGTAGTGGTGGGGCTACCATGGACGTTCCGGAGTATATCGCTCCGAGTCCGACGCAGGTAACGGTTCAATACTCGTCCAACGGCACCAGCTGGTCGAGTCACGTGACGGGCAACGGCAGCGGCTCGCAGTCCATCCCCGCCCCGAGCCCGCTCAGCCCGGCCCAGAAGTACCAGATCGGCCTCCTGCCAACCTCCCTGCCGAATGGCGGAACCGCCTGGCGCGCCGTCAACACAACCTGGTACAGCCCCCTCTGGCGCGAGCTGATCCAGAACAATAACGGCACGGTCACACAGACCTCTGCCCAACTGTGGTGGGCAACGGGTGAATACAGCGACAACACCCGCCCAAGCCGGAGCTCTAAGGTTCAGCTTTCCCGTGATGGTGTGGTCATCGCCACGTTGACCCCGGGCACAGACATCACCTACTCCCTGCAAACTCGCAACAGCCGCTACGACTACTGGACTTCATACACCGACAACGGGCTGGCCCCGGGCACCAGCTACACCTATTCTGCCTGTGTCCTGAACGCCCTGGACCAGTGCGGCACGCCTGTCACATGGTCTGTGCTCACCCTTCCCCCGACCCCGGACAGTACCCAGATGGACGTACAGTATGGATCCTACGGCTGGCAAAAGGTAGACACTGCCGGCGGTTGGGGCGAAATCAGTTTCAAGGCCGTCAAGAGCGCCACCAGCTACAAGTTGTACATCTCGGGCGCCGAGACCAGGACCCTGACAATCAACAGCAGCGCATCCGCAGGTTCCACCGTCAAGTACAAGGTAACCGACCTCGAAAGTGGCGGCGCTTACACCTTCAAGATCAGCGCCGTGAACACTACAGGTGAGGGCTCCCAGTCTGGAGCTGTTACCTTCTCCACCCCGAGTCGTAGCGACTCCGGCGCCCCCACCGGCACCAGCATTGTGCTAAATGACGGCGCCGCTACAACCGGCGGCACCCGCATACGGGTGGGAGGCACCGCGACTGATACCCTCTCCGGCGTCGCTGGGGTCCAACTGAGCAACGATAACAGCACCTGGTCGACCACGTATCCGCTGTACGACTTCACACAGGTCAACCTGATTACCTACAGTGGTGGCAATGCCTTTTTTAGCGATCTCGGCGGCTGGCAGACGGATAGCACTGCCTGGGCGAAGGTCCAGAATGACTCTTCGGCCCAGAGCGGCAAGGCCGTCAACATCCGCTGGGATGGCACCACCTCTGACCGCTGGCAGGGGCTCGACCTCGCCAAGAACCTGACGGTCACTGGCGGGAAGCAGTATACGGTCCAGGTGCGATATAAGGTCACGGGCATGACGACCGGCCGGGCCGCCGTCTGGTCGAACTGGCTGACAGGTAGCACCACCGTCTCCAGCGCAGATCACGTCTTCGCTACCACAAACGGGCAGTGGGCAACCGAGACGTGGACGCTGACGGCGCCTGCCAGCGCCAACGGCCGAAACATTACCCTTGGCTTTGACCAGGCAAACCTCGGCGCCACGCTCTGGGTCGACTACATCGTCGTCAACGAGGGGCCAGCGCCCATCTCACCCACCAACTCGTTGCCAAACCCGGTATCCAATCAGGTCGAATGGACCATATCTGGAAGCAGCTTCGGGTCTAAGACCGTATACGCGCGCTTTGTCGACGCCGTCGGTAACCAGAGCAGCGCCGTTTCGGCGTCGATCCAGTTCATGCTGACCGACACGACGGCGCCCAGGGTCATCCTCACGATCAACGGCCAGACTACCGGAGGTTCCACCCCAAGCACTACGGTGACGCTGCAGATCACCGCGTCCGATGCCGAATCCTCCCAGGACCTGCTGAAGATGCGGTTCAAGAACGACAGTGGCCAGTGGTCGCCATGGGAAGACTATTCCCCAACCAAAGCCTGGACGATCTGCACAGGCCTCACGCCCAGCCTCTGTGAGGGGCGGCGCAGTGTCTGGGTAGAGGTCCAAGACCCCGCCCAGAACACGGGCGGCGCCGTTGCCGACATCTTCTTCAGGACCAGTCTCAATCCTGTTCAGGACGCAGCAACGGTTTGGGCAACCACTGGCAGCCAAGGTAACTATGACACTGGCTCAGGAACCGTCACGGTGCAGTATGTGCGAGTCTCGGAGATCGCCCTGAGTCTTGACCTGACGAAGTTCCCAGGCGTGCGCACGGTTCGGTACGGTTTTGATCCAAACCGATACGGTCAGTGGGAGCCCATCAGCGCTACGAAGAGCCTCAGCCTGCCGATCGTTCAGGGCATTCAGACGCTCTATATGCAAACCGATGCGGGCCAGTCCTATCAGATCCGGTTCCTGCTCGATTTCACTCCCCCTGAGATGACTGCCACCTGGAAGGGAGGGGCCACGGCCACTCGCCCCGGCGGCAAGGCCACCTTGGTCCTGACCGGCGAGGACAACGTGAGCCGGAATGAGGACTTGCAAGTCTCTATCAACGGGGGAACCTGGCGGGCTTGGGCCCCGGAGATGGAGATTACCCTAACCGGTAGTGGCCTGCAGACAGTCACCATACGCGTGAAAGATCCAGCAGGTAACCAGAAGACTCTGAACCTCAATTTGTGGGTAATGCCGTAGGAGCCGTGGCGGCTGCCGGCGGAGCAGATGGGGTACTCTCTTCCACTTGCTCCGCCGGCTATCCTTGACGCCTTGACGCACAACCGTTTAGCCGGGGTGTCGGAGTTGGCTATCAATGAACGCTACCTCTCGCAGTTGCAGGAGTTGTCTGCCGTAGCGCTGTCGAGACTGGGCCTTGCAGAGGATCCCTCCAGCAAGCAGCTCCAGCAATTAGAAACGAAGGTCCGGAGCAGTGGTGAGCTCGACCCGTACGTCCTCGCTGTACTAGGTTTCTACCTCGGTCAGGTCATCATAAAGACAATCAAGGGTTCTGAATGGGGAGAAGTCACAGCCTCCTCCCTGATTGTACGAATTCCGGTCCAAGTGCGC
>DAHVXO010000368.1 GCA_027356675.1 Symbiobacteriaceae bacterium
ACGTATACGTATAATGAAGGCGCCCCGGTTCACCGGGGCGCCCTCAATGTGTGAAATTTTACTTTGGAATGACCCCTTCGACACCCTCCACGAACCAGCTCATGCTGAGGAGTTCGTCATCCTTCAGGGCCACGCCCGCAGCGACCTTCTCCTTGCCGGTCTGATCCTTGATCGGGCCCTTAAAGACAACCAGCGAGCCGTCGGACAGCTTCTTCTTGGCGTCGTCGACCTTGGCCTGGGCACCCTTCGGGGCGAAGTCAGCCAGCGGCGCCAGGTCCACGATGCCATCCTTCACACTGCCCCAATACGATTCGGGCTTCCACGTGCCCGCCATGACATCCTTGGCGACCTTCACATAGTAGGGACCCCAGTTCCAGACCGGGGCGGTCAGGAAGGCCTTCGGCGCGTGCTGCCGGGAGTCGGAGTCGTTGCCGATGGCGGTCTTGCCACGCTCCTGGGCCGCCTGCAGCGGGCCGGGGGAATCCTGGTACATGGCGATCATGTCGGCGCCGACATCGAGCAGCGACAGGGCCGCGGTCTTCTCCTTGGCCGGGTCGTACCAGGTGTTGGTCCAGACGACCTTCACCTTAGCGGTCGGGTTGACGGAGCGGGCACCGAGCGTGAATGCGTTGATGGCCCGGATGACCTCGGGGATCGGGTAGGCGGCGACCATGCCGATGGTCCCCTTGGTCTGCAGACCGCCGACGATGCCAGCGAGGTAGAATGCGTCATGGTTGCGGCCGAAGTAATTGCCGAAGTTCGGCCCCATCTTGAAGCCGGAGGCGTGCATGAAGATCACGTTCGGATACTTCTTGGCGACCTTCTCCATGGCGTCCATGTAGCCAAAGCTGGTGCCCCAGATCACCTTGTTGCCCTTCTGGGCGAGCTCCTCGAAGACTCGCTCTGCGTCGGCGCCTTCAGGCACGGACTCAAGGTAGGTGGTTTCGACCTTGCCGGCCAGTTCCTTTTCAACCTGCAGGCGGCCCTTATCGTGCTCGAAGGTCCAACCGCCGTCGCCGATGGGGCCGACGTAGACGAAGGCCATCTTCAACTTCTCCGCGGGCTTGGGGGCCGGGGCGGGGGCGGGCGTTGTGGGAGCCTTCTCGGCCGGTTTGCTGCCGCTGCAAGCAGCCAACGACAACACCATTGCGAGACCGATGATTAAAGCAGATACTTTACGCAATTAAACATCCTCATCTGGCTTTATCTCTGACCGGAAACCTGGGCGAGCAGACCGAAACCGCCGTCACGCATTCCCCCCTTCGGTCTGGTCCCTGTGGTCTTCAGCGATTCTCCCGGTCATACGGCGACCCCAGGGACGCGGGCGCACTGTACCGACCACGGGCATAGCGGGTGGCAATGAGCAGAACGGCGATGGTGAACAGGTACGGCAACATGTTGAGGAAGTACGACGAGATCGTGCTGCCAACCGCCTGAATCCGGAAAGCCAGGGCCTCCACACCACCGAAGAGATAGGCGCCAAAGAGGGCGCGGGTGGGGTTCCAGGCCGAGAAGACCACCAGAGCCACGGCGACCCAGCCGCGCCCGCCCGTCATGCCCTCGATCCACGAAGGCGCCACCGCCAGTGAAAGGTAGGCGCCGGCCATGCCGCTCAGCGCGCCACCCAACACCACATAGAGATAGCGAGTCCGGAAGACACTGATCCCCATGGCATCGGCCGCCGCCGGATTCTCGCCGATGGAGCGCAGGTGCAACCCCGGGCGGGTCCGGAACAACCAGAACCAGATGACCGGCACCAGGATGTAGCTCAGGTACACCGGCGCCGTGTGGCTGAAGAGCACAGGACCCAGGAATGGAATCTGCGACAGCCCCGGGATGGGCGTCGGTAAGAACGGATGCTTCAGCGCGACCCCGATCACCGGCTTCCCCAGGTACGAGGAGAACCCGGTCCCGAAGATCGTGAGCGCCAGCCCCGAGACGATCTGATTCGCCCGCAGGGAGACGGTGAGGAAGGCGTGTACCAGGGCCAGCGCCCCGGCCCCGGCCGCCGACGCCAGCATCCCCATCCAGGGGTTGCCGGTGCTCAGGGCGGCCAGATACCCGATCACGGCGCCGGTCATCATCATGCCCTCGACGCCCAGATTCAGCACACCGACCCGCTCAGAGAGAATCTCCCCCAGGGCGGCAAAGAGGAGCGGGGTCCCGGCGATCACGGCGGCAGTCAGTGTGGGTACCAAAAAACCGTAGAGGGTCAGTTCCTGCGTCATGGCTGGGCCGCCTCCCCTCGCCAGGATATGGCGATCCGGTTGCGGGTCAGGACGTCGGCGCCAAGCAGTGAAAACAGGATAATCCCCTGAATCATGTAGACGGTCGCCAGGGGAATCCCCATGGTCTGCACGCTGAAGCCACCTACTTGCAGGCCGCCGAAGAGGAACGAGACCAGCACCAGGGCGGTGGGATTCAGCTTCGCCAGATAGGCGATGATGATGGCCGTGTAGCCATATCCAGGGGAGATATCCCGCTGCAGGCGCCCAATCAGGCCCGAGACCTCCATCATGCCGGCGAGACCCGCGAGAGCGCCGGCTACGGACATCACGATCAGGATGTTTCGGGCGATGGACATCTTGGCATAGCGGGCCGCCGACGGGCTTTCGCCGATGACCCGGATCTCATAGCCCCACCGGGTGCGCCAGAGCACCCACCACAGGATGACCGCCGACACCAGGGCAATGACCGACCCGATATGGACACGCCCCCAGAGCATCGGCAGTGTGGCGTTCGCAGAGAACGGGCGCGAGTAGGGGAAGTTGAACCCCTTGGGGTCCTTCCAGGGCCCGTAGACCATATAAGTCATCCAGTTGACGGCCACATAGTTGAGCATAAGCGTGGTGATGATCTCGCTGGTGCCGTTGTAGGCCCGGGCGATACCGGGCAGCAGGCCCCAGAGGGCGCCGCCGACTGCGCCGGCCAGCATCATCATGGGCAGGATCAGGTAGGCCGGCAGGTCCCCAAAGGACAGGGCGATGCCCGTAGCCGCGAAGGCGCCCATGTGGAACTGGCCCTCCGCCCCGACGTTCCACAGCTGCATGCGGGAGGCCAGGGCCACGCCCAGACCGCTCAGCAACAGCGGTGTCGTGCGGACCAGCGTCTCCGAGAAGCCGAACTTCGAGCCAAAGGCACCCTTCCACATGGTCAGGAAGACCTTGGCCGGATCCTTCCCGGTCAGCATCAGGAAGATGGCGGCGATCGCCAGCGCCAGCACCACGGCTCCAATGCGGATCAGAAGGGCCTGCAGCGGGGTCCGGGGCTGGGGTCGGAGCGCCAACCGGGGCATTGTGCGCCCAATCTGCAAGGGCTGCTGGTCCGTGGTCACTGGGCCGCCACCTCCGCCCTGCCTCTGCCAGCCATCATCAGCCCAATCTCCTGGATCCGTTGGGGGTCTGCTGGCACCACGCCCATGATGCGCCCCTCGAAGATCACGGCAATCCGATCGGACAGGTTGATCAGTTCATCGAGGTCCTCGGATATCAGCAACACGGCCTTGCCATCGCTGCGAGCCTTGAGCAGCAGGTTGTGGACGGACTCAGTCGCCGCCACGTCGAGCCCCCGAACCGGCTGCGCCGCTACGATTACCTCCGGCCGGCGGGCCAGTTCCCGCCCCACCAGGAGCTTCTGCTGGTTGCCGCCGGAGAGGAGCTTGACCGGCGTCTGGATCGAGGCGGCCTTGACCCCGAACTGTTCGATCAGCCGCCGGGTGAAGTCCAAGCCTGCCCGCCGGTCCAGGATGCCCCGGCTGGTGATGGGCTGTTGCCGGTAGGCGTGCATGATCGCGTTATCCATCAGGTCGAGGTTGGGCACCAGGCCCATTCCCAGCCGGTCCTCCGGAATGAAGGAGAGCCCGCCCTTGACGGACACCCTCCCCGACCGGGGCTTGCGCAGCCCGACGATGGCCTCCGCCAACTCCCGCTGCCCGTTACCGGCGACGCCGGCAAGGCCGAGAATCTCGCCGCCGCGCACCGTGAGGCTGCTGCCCTGCACCGCCGGGGTGTTACGATCGGAGATCACGTGCAGATCCTGCACATCGAGCAAGACGTCACCCACCGCGACCGGCTCCTTGGTCCGCTGCAGGACGACGTCGCGCCCGATCATCATGCGAGCGAGCTCCTGGGGGCTGGAGTCGCAGGTCTGCACCGTGCCGACGAGCCGTCCATCCCGGAGTACCGTACAGCGGTCCGCGACCGCCATCACTTCATGGAGCTTGTGGGTGATGATGATGACGCCATGCCCCCGACCGGCCATCAGCCGGAGGGTGCGAAAGAGTTCCTCGGATTCCTGAGGGGTGAGCACGGCGGTCGGCTCGTCGAGGATCAGCGCCCGGGCACCCCGATATAGCGCCTTGACGATCTCAACCCGCTGCTGCTCGCCCACGGATAGTTGGGCGACCGTGGCAGTGGGGTCCAACTTCAGTCCATATTCCTGGCTGACCGCCCGGATTTTCGCCTCCACCTGCGACATGCGCAGCATGAAGCGGGGCTCCCGGAGCCCGAGGATCACGTTCTCGGCCACTGTAAAAGGCGGGACCAGCCGGAAGTGCTGGTAGACCATCCCGATGCCGGCCGCGATGGCCTGGCGCGGGGAGGCGAACGCCGTGGCGCGGCCAGCGATGACGATCTCTCCGCTATCGGGTTGGTAGATCCCATTCAGCACACTCATCAAGGTGCTCTTGCCGGCGCCGTTCTCACCAAGGAGGGCATGGACCTCGCCGGCCCGCAGGCTGAAATCCACCGCATCGTTGGCCAGAACTCCGGGGAAGCGCTTGGTGATCTGACGCATCGCAACGAGCACAGCATCGACCCCCTGGCCTAACTTGCTATAGGGCCGACTGGCGCCGACCCCCCCTTCTGTCCCTCGCAACTTGTTCGCTTCGGCATACGGAACTCCTGCTGTGCATGGCAGAAAAGAACACACGTATGCGATTAGCAGGTATTCTCGCATGCGGCTCAACTGGAGGGCCGACATGGGCGCCTACAACCTGCTCAACGGGCCGCACGTGCCGGTCCTGATCCTGGGAGGGCCGCAGCCAGGATGCGCAGGATGCGCTCGATATGCTCGCCGAACGGACTCTGCTCGTATAGCTCCGCCTCCCGATACGGACCCCGGATGGACAGGTCATACCACCAAAGAGCGCCGAGCCATGATGCGACGGCCTTGGGATCCAGATCGGACGGGAGATGTCCCGATTGCAGCGCTTCCTTTAACAGCTCAATCACGCTGGTGAAGAAGCGCTCCGGCAGGGGCGGCGGCGTCTGTGTGTTCTCAGCGTGACCGCGCGGTCGGCGCCGGGAGCGTACGCCTTCAGCGGCGGCCAGCAGGAACAGGTCTGCTTCCGCCTCCAGGTGGTTGGCGATGGTCAGCACCGCCTGCCGGACGGCCTCCAGGGTCGACGGAAGGGTGCCGGCGCTGTCCTGTATGACTCGAGATCGCATGGCAGTCGGGGACCAGGAGAGGCGGCGGCTGCCCCGGCGGGTGAAGTCAGCGCGGCAGGCAGCCAGGAGTTCGGCCTTGAGCCCGAAGTACTTGTAAACGGTGGTGCGGCCCACGCCGGCCCGCCTCGCTGCTTCCTTCACGGTGAAGGCCCGGGGGCCCACCTCAGTGAGCAACTTGTGGCTGTGGAACAGGACGGCCCGCCGGATTTCAGCGGCCCGCTCGTAGCGCCGGGGATAGCGGTCATCCCAGTCGGCGGGAACCCAGTTGCCCTTCCGTCCACTGCGGCTCATAATACCGGCCTCCTCATCATATCTGAGGGCCTCGGGGGACATGGGGTCCCTCCCCGCCCACCGCGCCATCCGCAAACACGTGTTCGCCATTGGCGCGGTCTCAGGATAGCACCCCCTGCACTCCTCTGTCAACCATAATTTACCAATCACAGGCGGTGACCTCGCCCCAACACAAAAGCCGCACCCATGGTACGGCTATAACGATCTTCTAGTCTGATGCTCCGGTCCCTCACCCCTCGGGGTGACCCGCCGCCACCGGGTCTCCCGCGCCAGCGGCGCCACCACGGGCCGGAACCGGAGCTTCACGTGCAGCGCCGCTCGCCCTTGGCCAACCTCAGGACCTCTATCTGTTTACCCCTAAACTGATCATACACAGCTAGGAGCGTGCAGATTATCGAAACGTGACAGCTCCGTGAAATCGGCGGGTGTCAAGGGTGAAGCAAGAGCAGGGCCCCCTGCAGGGTCAGACCTGCTTCGCCCGAGCGCAATCGGCAAACCCAACCGTCTTGTGCGTCCCATCGCAGAACGGCTTTTTCCTGGACTGGCCGCAGCGGCACAGGGCGGTCTGGGCCTGGGTATCGAAGCGGTTCCCGACCGCATCCATGACTTCGACCGGACCCTTCACCAACAAGGGACCATTGTCGAGCACCGTGATCACCACATCTGCCATTGGCACCACCTCACGGTTAGGATGCCAGGAAAACGTGTTTCTACGCGACCCATGTCCATCGTCCCCACCGCGCAAGGGTCTGGATCTTCCCCCGCACCAGCAGAAAGTTGCCGTCAGACCGGCGAGGGAGCGGCGCGTAGGTGCGAGGGTCGGTGGGGGTGTGACTGGGCGGAAGGGGGACTCTGGCTATGCAGCGAACATTGGACGGTCGATCAGCGGACCGGACGGAGGAAGATACGCACTATGCCTGCAGTCACAATCCAGCACAGCCCCGACCTTACGCCTGGCCGAGGGGTGGGCTTCGCCTGCATCGTCGACACGGAGACAACGGGTACGGCCCGTACGGACCAGGCGGTGGAACTCGCACTCGTGCTCTTCGCGTTCAAGCGTTCTACCGGGGCGGTCCTCGCGATTGTGGATGAATATGCAGGGCTCCGGGAGCCGACGGTCGCCATGAACCCCTTCGCCTACCAGGTGCATGGGATCAGAGCGGAGCAACTGCGTGGTCAGCGGCTTGACTTTGAGCGCGTCGAATCGATTCTGCTGCGTGCTGAGTTCATCGTCGCCCACAACGCCACTGAGTGAGACAGCGCGTGAGAAGCCCTGGCTTTGCAGCATGGTCGATCTCTTCTGTCTCGGAGAGAATGACGCACTTCTCGATCACGTTCTCCAGTTCTCGCGCATTGCCCGGCCAGTGATAGTTCCGTAACGCCTCCAGAGCGGCCCTGGTGAACCGGATCACCGGTCCGCGGGCCGCCCATCGCCCGAGTAGCGTCTCGATCAGCACGGAAATGTCCTCCCGGCGCTCGCGCAGCGGTGGAATGCGAATGTTCAGGACGTCTCGCCCATCTCCAGGCTCACGCCGGTGATGTCGTCGATGGTGAAGCGAGCGTGGTCGCCGCGTACCCGCTGGACCAGCCGGCGGACGTCCCGGGTCTCCCGGAGCATCAGCACCGTCTCGTGGCTGTCTGGCACGGGCCGGGCGCTGACCAGACACCGGAGCGTCCGCTCCTTGCGGGAGAAGAGCCACTCCTCCTCGGTGATCCGGTGGCGGGCCCGCAGGGCCGTCTTCAGGGCGGTGTCACCGACCAGAGCCTCCAGTCGCTGTCCGACCGCCCGCTCGGGCTCCACCTGGAGCAGTGCCCCGGCCACTGCGTTCATCTTGCGAACCTGCAGGTCGGCGTCCAGGAGGATGACCCCGTCGGCGATCAGGCTGAGGCCGATGTCCAGCTCTCGGTTCTTCATCGCCAGGTCGCGGGCTGCCTCGTGGAGCCGGAGCTGCCGCTCCACGGCCCGGGCGGAGGCGATGACCATCCCCAGGGTGTGCGCAGTGACTCGCTGCTGCAGGCCGGAAAGGTTCAGGACCGCCAGCAGCCGTCCGTCTGTGCCGTAGATGGGCGCGGCGGAGCAGGTCAGCGTGTGGAGGCGCTGCCAGTAATGCTCGGGGCCGATCACCTGGAAGGGGCGCCCCTGCGCCATCACCAGGGCGATGGCGCAGGTGCCGACCGTCTCCTCGTTCCAGACGGCGTCCGGTACCAGGTTTGCGTCAGCCATGGCCGGGCGGTCGGCGGGGTCGCCGTCGACCCAGAGGACGCGGCCGGCGGGGTCGGTCAGCAGGGCGATGAAACCTGAGCCCGCCACCAGGGCCATCAGGTCCTTGACCACCGGGAGCACGATGTCCAAAAGCTGGGCGTTGCGATCCAGCAGTTCACGCATCTCCGCACCGCTGAGCACCGGCGGGCGGTACTTCTGGTCGTCGGGCCGAAATGCGAGCGACGCACAGCGGCGCCAGGAAGTGGCCACCTCGGGCCGCAGGTGCGCATCATCGAAGTCCCGCCCGGCGCAAAAGGCGTGCCAGGCAGCGACAACGACTTCGTGCTCAGGCAGGATCATTCGTCAGAGCCTCCTTTCGGTGAATCACCCCAATGTTCACCCCTCCGCTTCTATAATCATCACTTATATTCAGCATCAATTATCAGGTTCCTTCATGGCCTAAACTGTTCGGACGATCACCACGTCGCGAGCCACCTACTCCTCCTCCCCTGCGCTGCGAATCGGCGCCGCCGGCACCCCGGCGGTGGGCGAGGACGGGCTGGCCTGGCTCAAGACCGGCATCCGGCCGGCCAGAAACCCCTGGCGCCCAGCCGCCACCGCCCACTTCATCGCCTCCGCCATCAGCGGGGCGTTCTGTGCCCTGGCCACCGCGGTGTTCACCAGCACCGCCGCGGCGCCGGCCTCCATGGCCCGGCAGGCGTCCGTGGCGCAGCCGAGACCGGCGTCCACCACCACGGGAACCTTCACCCGTTCGATCACCCGGCGAATGCCTGCCCAGTCGACCATCCCCTGCCCGGTCCCAATCGGAGCGGCCAGCGGCATCACAGCCGCGCAGCCCGCCTCCTCCAGGCGCAGACAGGTGATCAGGTCAGAGGTGGTGTAGGCCAGGACCACAAAGCCCTCCTTCACCAGGCGGCGGGCGGCCTCCAGCGTCCCCTGCAGATCGGGCAGCAGCGTCTGCTGGTCGCCGATCACCTCCAGCTTGATCCAGCTGGTTTCCAGCCCCTCCCGGGCCAGCATGGCCATCTTCACGGCGTGCTCGGCGGTGTAGGCGCCGGCCGTGTTGGGCAGCAGCTGACAGCGCTGCGTGTCGATGTACCGCAAGATGTCGCCGCCGTCGCCCCCGCTGAGGTCCATGTTGCGGATGGCCACGGTGACCATCTCCGTGCCAGAGCGATCCAGGGCCTCCACCATCTCGGCCGTGCTCCGGTACTTGCCGGTCCCCAGGAAGAGGCGGCTGCCGAAGGTGCGCGGCCCGACGGTCAGCGGATCGTCCACCGACCCGCCGGACATGGCCCGGACCAGCTCCACCCGGTCGCGGTCCCGCAGGGTCGTTGCGGGCCAGGCGGCCCGGCGGATCACCTCATCGTTGACTGCCACCGCGACCCCCGTGGGTTTCAGACCCAGGGAGGCCACCAGCCCTTCGATGTCCAGTTCAGCCGGTACCTCTCGCGCCTGTCCATTCAGCGTGATGCGCATCAAACAACCCCTCCTTGTGGTGGAAACCGAAAACGCGGCTGATAGGTCGACCGGTCCAGGGCAGCGCGCAGCTCAGTGGTCGCCCGCCGGGGGTCCGGAGCGCCGAGAACGGCGGAGATGAGCGCCACACCAGCGCAGCCCGTGGCCAGCACCTGGTCCGCGTTGGCGGCCGTAATCCCGCCGATGGCCAGGACTGCAATCCCAACCCCCTCCACCACCCTGGCCAGCTCCGCAAGCCCGGCCGCCGGCTGCCCCGGATGGCTGCGAGTCGGGAAGATGCTCCCGAAGGTCACGTAGTCGGCACCGGCCTGCTCCGCGGCCCGGGCCTCCGCCAGGGAGTGGACGGAGACCCCCAGCACCCGCCCCCCGGTCAAAAGCGGCCGCGCCGCCGCCACGGGCAGGCTCCGACCGGCCAGGTGGGCGCCGTGCGCCCCGCAGGCCAGGGCCACATCGATGCGGTCGTTGACAATCAGACCCGCTCCGGCCGCCCCGCACAGGGCGCCCACCCTGCGGGCCAGTTCGTAGAGGTCTCGGGCCGGGAGGCTCTTCTCGCGCACCTGCACCCAGTTGACGCCGCCGGCCAGCGCTCCAGCCACGGCGGCACTCAGGTCGGGCGCCGCTGTGCGGTCGGTGATCAGGTGCAGTTGAAATCTGGTCTCCATGCTCCACCCCGCCTTGCACAAAATAAAGACCGCCGCATGCCCGCGCCTTCGAAAAGGCTGTACCGGGGGATGCGGCGGCAGACTAATTCTCTGCTCGCTCAGTTGCGCTTCCCTACGCTGGTATGACCCAGGTCAGGTTCTAAGGGTACGGAGACCAACGCTCCGTTCTCAGCCCATGGCACCCCTAGCGCCTCGCTACCATCTTGTCTGTCACTGATTTTATGCGATCCGGGCTACGTGTACAATCCCCCATGTGGGAAAAAGTGATGAATCAGGCGCGGGACGCTTTTGGCCGGCCGACGTGATACCCCTGGGCGTAATCCACCCCGTATTCCCGCAGCAACGCCACCGTCGCTTCGTCCTCCACCGCCTCTGCGATCACGCTCTTTTCCAGTCCCCGCGCCAGCGCGACCATGGCCTTCACCAGATGCTGATCTGCCGGGTTGGTCGGGAGGTTTCGGATGAAGGCGCCGTCGATTTTCAAGTAGTCCACCGGCAGGTTTTTCAAGTAGAGAAACGATGAAAAGCCTGCGCCGAAGTCATCGATGGCGAACCGGCAGCCCAGCCCTTTCAGGGTGTTGATAAAACCCAAGGCCTGATCGACGTCGGCGATGGCGGCGGTCTCCGTGATCTCCAGCACCAGGCAGGCCGGGTCGATGCCGGTGGCGCCGATCTCTTGCTGGATCATGGCCAATAGGTTACGATCCGAAAAGGCTTTGCCGGAAAGATTGACTTCCAGACGCAACTCCGTGCCCACCCGGTGCTGCTGAGCGATGAGATGGATCGCCTGCCGCACCACCCACCGGTCGATGGCGTGGATCAGGCCGAACCGTTCAGCCACATCGAGGAAGGCGTCGGGAGCGATGAGCTCCCCGTCATCGCCGACCATCCGCAGTAACATCTCGTACTGGACAATCTGGTTGCTGCGCAGATCCAGGATGGGCTGGTAGTGCAGAACGAACCGGTCGTGCTCCAGGGCCGCGCGGATGCGCCTTTCCCAGGTCAGCTTGGACAGCATCTGCGCCTGCCAGTTCTGATCCGGCGCATAGACGCAGACGTCGTTGCGCCCGTATTCCTTTATCTTGTACATGGCCAGGTCGGCGAAGGAGAGTACTTCTTCCGCGGTGGCAGCGTGCTGCGGGTACAGGGCCACGCCCACGCTGGCGGTGACGTTCACCGGCTGGCCGACGGTCAGGACGACGTGATGCTGCAGCAATTCCAGCGTCTCGCGCGCAACCGTCTCTGCCTGCTGCCTGTCCGAGTTGGGAAGCAGGATGGCGAATTCGTCGCCGCCCAGGCGGGCGATGATGCCGGTTTCCGGCAGCCGGTGCTGCAGCAGGGCGGCTACGCTGCGCAGGAGGTCGTCCCCCGCCTGGTGGCCGAAACTGTCGTTTACGTACTTGAACTCATCCAGGTCGAGGTAGAGCAGCGCTCCATACGTCCCCCAGCGGCGGGCGTGCTCAAGCTGCTGCTGCAGCTCAGCCTGAAGGCGGTGGCGGTTGAACAGGCCGGTCAGGGGGTCGTGGTTTGCCAGGTAGACCAGGTGATCCTCGGAGCGTTTCCGCTCCGTGATGTCCTGCACCTGGACAATAAAGTATAAGGGGTTGCCGTGGCCGTCACGGGCCAGCGAGACGCTTACCTGTGCCCAGATCGTATGCCCAAGCTTGTGGAAGTACTGCTTTTCGAACTGGCCAGAGCGGACTTCGCCAGCCAGCAGCTTCCGCTTCACCTCCAGGCTATTGGCCAGGTCGTCCGGGTGGGTGATGGCCTGAAAGGTCATTGCCAGCAACTCCGGCTCCGCGTAGCCGAGCATCTCACACCAGGATCGGTTCACTTGCAGGTAACCGCCTGCGGTGTCGATCAGGGCCACACCGATCGGTGCGTTCTCAAAGGCGGTGCGGAACCACTCCTCGCTTTCGCGCAGCACCGCCTCCATGCGCCTCTGCTCGCTGATGTCACGGGCGATGATGGAGAAGAACGGCTCGCTCCCATCCGGACCCCTATGTGCAAGCAACACCTCTGAAACGGGGATTTCGCGGCCCTCGTGGCTCACCAAGGCGGTTTCACCACTCCAGAGCCCGTCACGCAAGGCCGCCGGGATTGCCTGGTCCAGGATCAGGGCACGGGCCCGCTCCGAATGGGCGTCGCCCAGGGGCCTTCCCGTGATATTCGCATCGGCGCCAATCCCCAGGACTTTGCGCGCTGCATGATTGAGGTAGACCCCCTCTCCGGCCGCCGTGGCGATGCCGACGAAGTCAGGCGTGGCTTCCAGGATCGCTACCAGCCGTGTCCGGCCCTCCTCTGCCATGCGGACTGACTCCAGTGCCCCCTCCAATTGGTCCCGCTGGTCCCGGATGGTCGCACTCTGCTCCAGCAGCTCCTCATTCATGGCCTGCAGCTCTTCCTGTTGTGCCAGCAACTCCTCGCTGGCCGCCTGCAGGTCCTGGTAGGCCTGCTGGGATTGGGCATGGCGCTCCGCCATAGCCCGGTGTGTACGGGCATGGGCGATGGCGATGCCCGCCTGCCCGGCGATGGTTTCCAGAAACCAGACCTCTCGCGGCGACCATTGCCGGGGCACCCAGCACTGGTGGACGCCGATCACACCGAGCAGCTCCTCATCCATGAGGATGGGGGCGACCAGCACGGCACGGGTGCCCTGCGCCAGGAGGTCCGCGCGCCGACCCAGGGTGGGGTCATTCAGGTGCGGTTCTGTTACCACGTCGGTCACCGCGATGGCCCGGCGCTCCTGCACGGCCAGGGCGATGACGGGCACGCAGCCGGCTTGGCCGCCGCCGATGGGCGTCACGCCCGGGGCGAGATACTCATGCGCCGCGGGCAGGAGTTCATTCGCTTGCCTGAGCCGGATAAAGCAGCGGCTTACCTCAAGGGTACTGCCCAACTGGTTGACCGTGGTACGAAGGATTTCGTCCAGATCCAAAGAGTTGCCGATGGCACCGCCGATCCGGCAGACGAGCTCCAGCATGTCGACCTGTGTGTGCAGGGTGGCGTTGATATTCGTCAGGTCGTACCGGAGGCGGCGCTCCTCGCCGGCGCTGCGCATCCCCACCAGCGCCGCTACTCCCAGCATCAGGGCGTCGACCGCCGCCTCCCCCAGCGCCACGCCTGGTGACCTACTGCTCAAGAGGTAGCCGGACAGTTCGCCGACGGCTACTGCCGCCAGCGCCAGCACCAGCATCCGGCGCCCGGCCGCCGGCCCCAGGACCCGGGTGGCCAGCGGCGGGGTCACCGCCAGCAAGACGACGGTGCCATGGCCGATGATCCCGGTGTTTCCCACCAGGGCACTGACGGCCGTGGTCACAAAGGCCAGGTGGCAGAAGATGCGGCTCTCCGGCGTGCCGAGGTGCGGCAGAACCCGGTGGGCAATAAGGTTATAGGCGCTGAGCGAGAGCACAAAGAAGTGGGCCGTAACCGGGGAAAGCATGAAGCGGATGCCGCCCAGGGCCGACAGCAGCACGACCGCCAGGGCGAGAAACCAGATCCAGGCTTCCAGCATCCCCTCCAATGCCGGAAGCGGATTCGCCAGGTCCCAGCGGGGTGCCAGGGAGGCCGGTTCCCCGGTGGTACGGTCCCCCACCAGGAGCGCCACGGCCCAGATGCTCCAGGCGATGACGCCGGTCCAGATCCCTGTCCGGATAAAGGCATAGGTCAGCAGGAGCGGAAGCGCCGTCCCGGCCCAGCGCCGCACTGCACCGCGTGGTGCGCCCCACCGGGAGCCGGCCTCGGGCAGGATGAGGGCGGCCGCACCGGCCAGCCCAGCGACGCCGCCCAGGGGAAGGAAAGCCCGGATCGGTATGTAGGAGGACGCAGTGAACGTATCCGGGACCAGCAGCATGAGGGCGCCGATCACGGCCTCAATCAGCGCCAAGGCCACCGCGAACAGGTCTGGCTGCTGAGCGGTGACCGCCGCAGGTAGCCATGGCGCAGCCAGCAAGGCGACCGCCATCAGGCCGTACAAGGCGGTACCCGTCCAGATTGCCGCATCTGCGAAGAGCTTGGCCAGCACTACCAGGGGCGCTGCCGGCAGGAGGAGGAGGGTGCGCTGCACCCAGGGCCGAATGCGATAGCGGCTGAGGAGCAGGAGGAGCACCCCCCCGCCCACCAGGGCAGATGAGAAGTACGGAAAGAACGGGCGCAGGGGCTCATAGACCGGAGCGGTGAATTCATTTGAAATGACGTAAATGGCCAGTCCCAAAAATAGTTCAACAGCCGCTATGACCACCAGCAGTCGGTTGTTGCGAATGTGTGGAAACCGCACGGTTTGTTCCTCCGTTAGCTGCTCCGCCCTGCTTCAGGTCCTGAAGTGTCCCAGGGTGACCACCATATAATGGCTGAAAAGTGCTACTTAACGTCCACCCGGTCGCGAGCGCGCCTGGATGTCTGGAAGAACTCGTCAAGGCTGAATAAGGATAGGGTATTCTATTAGTACGGAATAAGTCAATATTAGTGCGCGCGTGAAAATATAATTATATTCGCGCAAATAATTCCGCGAATCCAAGTTTTCTACTCTAGACTCGCTTCACCCCGCGCCCATCTCGACCAGCACGTGCTGGCCATGAATCCAGTCGTCTCTTCACGGGCACCCGCAGGGCCGACCACAGACCTCAGCAATCCTCGCCAGGCATGTTGAAACCCGCAAGAGTACCCGACCTGGTTACATGAGACCCCGGGAGATCGATTGCCGGCTGCAAAAGATCGCTCATGAGCTACGAGCTTGTTCTCGGTTATTCTCGGTCATTTTGGCTCTTTTCGGCTCCTGCTGGAGATCGACGGAGGGCTACAAGAGTCCCTCGCGATGGCCATCACCCTGCACATGTCCCCCATCAGACATCGGCAGACTGCACGAGCGCTACAGCAATCCGCGGTGAACCGCGCCCAGACTGCATCTCCCGTCAAGCGGCAACAAGAGGCCTTCGCCGGCACAGGAATGTCTGCGGAAGCCTTGCGAAGAACTGGCATCTTATTCTGGAATGATATGCGCTCGTTCTAAGTTGTTCTGGCCTTGTTCTGGCCTTTTCCAGGTCGATCAACGCGCAGCGTCCCCTTCCTTGGGGTAGGAAGGGGACGCTTGCGGATGCCAGATCCAGGCCGCAATCAGTCGCGGACCAGCGCCAGGATTTCGTTGCGCTGCAGCAGGAGCGCCTTCTTGCCATTCACCTCGACCTCGTCGCCGGTGTACTTGCCGTACAGGATCCGGTCGCCAGCCTTTACCTTCTCCCGGAGATCCTCGTCGGTTCCTACAGCCAGCACGATCCCGGTGCGGGGCTTCTCCTTGGCCGTATCCGGCAGGTACAGCCCGCCCGATGTTTTCGCCGCAGCACCGGGCTCGTCCACAGCCACTAAGACGCGATCATCAAGGGGTTCAATCGTCATGTTGTGTCCCTCCTATGCGTTCTCAGGCATCGAGAGGCCTGTCCATTGCACAGATCAGGTGCGCAGTCCAAGAAGCCGGTCAATCTGAGTCTGATCAAAGCCGACCACCGGCCGGCTACCGATCAGGGTCACCGGTACCCCCGTCTGCCCGGTCATCCGGACGAGGTCCCGAGCAGCGGCTTGGTCCCGGGAGACATCGACCTCCCGGAACTGGAAACCCTTGCTCTGGAGGTACTGCTTGACCCGACGGCACCACGGTCAGGTAGGGGTTGTGAAGACGACAATCCGAGGCTGTGTCTCGCTCATGCGATTCCCCCCCATTGTATTAATACCATACCCCGTATGGTATCTATCCTTTAGAACTCGCATTCGCCGAGATAGATACGGCTGCTCAGGTGAAATGCCGACGTTGCACCCAGGGAGCTGTTCCGACAGGCCACGGTGTTTGGAGCGCCGGGGTTCAGCCTCAAGACGGTGTCAGCCCCTCCAGGTGGGTGGTGTCGCCAGTCGGCCCGACCGCCCGGGGGTGCCCCCCTTCCCAGTCCACAACGGTCAGGCCGGCCAGGGGTGCCGCCACAGCCCAGAACGGCTGATCCAACCAGAAGGAGAGAAGGGCCCGCAGCGTGCCGCCGTGGGTCACCACGAGGGCGCCGTCCTGCAGAGGCAGGGCGGCGAGGGCACGCCGCCGCAGCTCAGCCAGACTCTCGCCCCCCGGCGGCGCATGCCGCTCGGGATCGGCGAGCCACGCTGACACCGGCCCGGCAGCCGCCAGCATCATCTCCGCGTAGGTCAGCCCGGACCACGCCCCGAAGTTGACCTCGCGTAGACCCGGGTCTGCCCGGACCGTCAGGCCGTGCTCCGCCGCGATGATCTCTGCCGTTTCCCGCGCCCGCCTGAGGTCGCTGCTCCAGACGGCCGTCAGCCTCTCGCCGGCGAGTCGGCAGGCCAGGGCGCCGGCCTGCGCCCGGCCGGCCGCGCTGAGTGGTACATCCTCCCAGCCAATGTAGCGCCGCTCCCGATTGCCCTCGGCCTCCCCGTGCCGGACCAGGTACAGCCTCATGGCCGCAGCGCCTCCAGCAGTCTCAGATTCTCAGGGTGGGACCGGACCGCCAGCCTCACGTGGAATGGGGTCAGACCGGCGAAAGAGCGGCAATCGCGAATCAGGATCCCCTGCGGGCCGAGCCGTTCCTGGATCACCGGGGCCGGCTCCGGCGCCCGCACCAGGATGAAGTTGGCCGACGGCGGCTCCACGGCGTAACCCGGGAGTTTGGCCAGCTCGCCAGCCAGAAAGTCGCGCTCCTGCCGGACCCACGCCAGGGTCCGGCGGGCGTACTCCCGGTCGGCCAGCGCCGCAAGCCCCCCCGCCTGGGCCGGGGCACCGACGCTCCAGGGGTCCCGCACGGCGTCCAGGGCCGCCACCAGTTCCGGCCGCGCCAGGGCGTACCCGACCCGCAGCCCCGGCATCGCGTAGAACTTGGTCAGCGACCGGACCACCACCAGGTTCGGCCGCGTCCGGACGTAGGGGATGACCGACCCGGCCTCGCCGGAGTCGGTCAGGTCAATGAAGGCCTCGTCCACCACCACCGTGGCCGGAGTTCCGTCGACCACGGCCATCACCGCCGAGGGTGTTAGCAGCCGCCCGGTCGGGTTGTGGGGGTTGCACAGAAACAGGAGTTCGCCGGTCTGCATGCTACCCGCAGGCAGGGCATCCGATCCCCCGCCGTCTCCCGGCCGCGCATCCCACTCCATGACGGCGGCTCCCACCGCCCGGGCCGCACGGGCATACTCGGCGAAACCGGGGACGGGTACGGCCACCCGCTTCCCCGCCGCCGCCCGCGCCAACAGGTGGATCACCTCTGCCGCACCGTTGCCGACCAGCACCGCCCCTTCCGCCACGCCGTGGCGGCGAGCAAGGGCGGCCCGAAGGCTCCGGGAGTACGGTTCAGGGTAGTGGCGCACGCCCGTGACCGACGCCGCCACCGCCGCCAGCACGCCGGCGGGCGGCCCGAACGGGTTGATGTTGGCGCTGAAGTCGGCAATCGCCGCCGGATCGAGCCCCCAGCGAGCGGCGGCCGCCAGCACGTCCCCGCCGTGGACCGGCGCCTCCCTTACCATGAGAGCGCACCTCCCGGCACTGCAGCGGCGCCCAGGAGGCCGAGCCCCAGCGCTCCGGCCGCCGCAACCCGACCCAGAGGAATGCGGGTGAGAAAGGAGAGGGCAATGCGCATCAGAATTCGAGCCCCCGGACGGCGCCGATCCCGGCCTGGAAATGGTGCTTGACCAGCCTCATTTCCGTGACCAGATCGGCCGCCTCGATCAGCGCTTGGGGCGCTCCCCGCCCGGTCAGAAAGACGTGGAGTTTCGTGGGCTTCTCCGCCTGCAGCCAGCGGATCACCGCTGCCGGATCCAGCCCGCCCAGGGCGATGGCGACGTTGATCTCGTCCAGCACCATCAGGTCGTAGGCGCCGGTGGCCGCCTTCTCCCGGGCAAAATCAAACGTCCCCTGCATCTGCGCAAAGTGCTCCTCCTCGGTCTTATGGCTGGGCCGGAAACGCATGAAGCCATAGCCCATCTGGTGCATCTCGACGCCCAGAATCTCCATAGCCTTCTGCTCGCCGGTCCGCCAGTTGCCTTTCACGAACTGGATCACAATCGGCTTCAGCCCCTGCCCGACTGCGCGCACCACCGTGCCAAAGGCGGCGGTGGACTTGCCCTTGCCGTCGCCGGTGTTGATGAGGATCAGCCCGCGGTCCAAATCCTTCGCGACCCCCAGGTTCTTGCTCATGCGCTCACCCTCCACAGAACCAGCACTCCGATCAGCACGCCGAGACAGGTCGCCAGGCACATCAGCCGGACGGTCCGCCAGCCGCTTCACATCGACGGGAATGCCGGCAAAGCAGACAAAGACCTGCTCCGCCCGGGCCGCCAGGTACTGGTTGGCACGGCCCAGCACGTCCCGGAACAGCCGCCCCAGCCTGTGCTCCGGCACGACCCCCATCCCGACCTCGTTGGAGACGGCGATCACGTCTGCGTCCAGATCTGCCAGCGCCTCCAACTCCTTCATCAACGCCTCCTCGCAGCCCTCTTCGTCACGGAGCAGGTGATTGGAGGCCAGAAACGAGACGCAGTCGAGCAGCACCACCCCCCGGACGTCTCGGACGGCAGCGGCCGGATGGTACCCCTCCTCCACGGTGCGCCAGTGGGCGGGGCGTTCGGCCCGGTGCCGGGCGATCCGATCGGCCATCTCCGCATCGGTCACCGCTCCCGTGGCCAGGTAGGTAACGGTATCGTAGCATGCGGCCAGCCGCTCGGCATAGCGGCTCTTGCCGCTGCGCGCCCCGCCGAGCACAAGAATCAGCCTGCCCAACCGATCACTCCCCTCCTTCATCGGATCCGCCGATGTGCCCGCTCAGGTGCCGGCGGGCCCGGGCCATCCGGGAGGGATTCATTGCTTGAAGAGTTCGGGATGAATCGTCTCGGCCAACCACTTCAAGCCGAGCACCAGGCGGGGCCCGGGGCGGGAGACCAGGTTCGCGTCCTCCACGCCATACACCCGAGCTTCCTTGACCGCCTTCAGGCCTTCCCAGCCCTGCTGGGTCTTGACCTTCTCTGCTGCATCCCGGGTGCTGGCGATCATGATGTCGGGGTTGGCGGCAACCAACTGCTCGGCGCTGAAGTTCGCCCAGCCCTTCACGCTTGCCCCCACGTTCTCACCACCGGCCAGCCGGATCAGATCGTCGATGAAGGTTCCGGAACCGGCGGTCATCAACGGATTGTCCCAAACCTGGTAGAAGACCTTGGGCTTGCCGGCGGCCTTGCCGGTCTTGTCGGTAATCACCTTGACCGCCTTCTGCATCTCGACCGTCACCTTGTCGGCCTGCTCCTGGGCATTCAGAATCAGGCCGAGGCTCTTGATGCCCGCATAGAGCTCGTCAAAGTTCTTGGGATCCACCACGAAGACATTCAGCTTGTAGTCGGTCACCAGCTTATCGCGGGCATCCTTGCTGCCGCCGATCATCAAGAGCAGGTCGGGCTGCTTGCCGACGATTTGCTCATAGTTGGGGGGCGCGAAGCCGCCGATCGAGTCGATCTGCTTGACCTCCGGTGGATAGTCATCGAACTGGGAACGGCCCACCAGCGCACCGCCCTTGCCCACGGCGAAGACCAGCTCCGTGTTGGAGGGCGCCACGGACACGATGCGCTTGGGTTCAGCGGGGATGGTCACGTCACGGCCGGCACCGTCCCTTACCGTGATCGGATAGGTGGTCTGCCGGGACTGCTTGGGCTGTTCGGTCTGCGGGACCTTGGTCTCCTTCGCCGCCCCGGCCGGGGCGGGCTGGGTGGCGGCGCCGCCGCATCCGGTCAGCACCAACACGATCAGCAGCAGCGAAGCCAACAGGTTCATCCAGTTACGGCGTCTCATGATGCCCAATCTCCTCCTGTAAGTTGAATCATCAGTTCGTCAGGCGGCCCACGAGCGTCCAGGGCCTGTCCAGCACCAGGGACAGAGCTGGCAGCGTACCCGGGGCAACGGCCACGAGACAGGTAGTGCTCGGGCCCGCCGACCCGGTCAGGTCCCACCCGGGTTCCGGGGTCAGGGCCTCGGCTCGCAGGCCGGCAGAGGCGGCCATGTCCGCCAGCTCCCCGGCAATGCCCCGGGAGCCGACGGGAAGCAGGTCATGGATATGGGGATCGCGGGTCAGGGCGATCACCAGCGGCAGATCCGCGATGTCGGGGTCATCCAGCGAGACCGCAGCGCCGACCCTGGGCCGGCCCACGGCCACGACCAGGTCGCCGGCGGCGGCCCGCCCGAAGGGGCGTTCCGACAGGGCCAGGGCGGTGATCCCCAGC
>DAHVXO010000089.1 GCA_027356675.1 Symbiobacteriaceae bacterium
TTATCGGCTACCCCCCACCAACCATCGCGATTGGCGAGGGACTCTTATTCGTTCTTTGGCCCCTTCGCGATCCGACGAATGAAGCCGCCCACAGCGGCGAAGTCCATGTCGCCCATCCCGTTGGCTCGGGCACCTGCGTACTCAGCCAGTGCACCGGCCGCCGAACTCATAGGGGCACCCATGAGCAACGCCTCGGCCAGCGCCAGGCCGATGTCCTTCTCCATCCACTTTAGCTGGAAGGCCGGGGTGAAGTTCTCGGCTAGCATAGCTGGGGCCTTCGCCCTGACGATGCGGGAGCCCACCGGCCCTTCCTTGAGCATTTCCGCCACCTGAACCCGATCCAGGCCGAGTTTTTCCGCGAGCGCCAGCGCCTCTCCCAGGGTTGCTACCAGGACGCCGGTGATCATGTTCGCAACGATTTTGGCTGCGGCACCCTGGCCCGCCAGCCCCATGTGGGCCACGATGCTGCCCATAGCGTCCAGGAGGGGCCGGACTTTGTCAACCGCCGCCGGCGTCCCGCCGACCACGAAGGGGAGCGTGCCTTCGGTGGCGGGCTGCACACTCCCTAACACCGGGGCGTCCACGAAGTCCACGCCCGCTACCCGGGCAACTTCGGCCAACTGGCGCGCCGCCGTCGGCCCGACGGTCGAAGCATCGACCCAGGCTACGCCAGGGTGGCAGGCTCTCAGGAATCCATCCGGCCCTGTGGCTGTTTCTGTGACGGCTGCAGGGTCTGCCAGCATCGTGATGACGAAATCGGTGCCCGATACGGCGGCCACGGCCGTCTCGGCCATCCGGCCGCCTGCTTCGACAAGGGCAGCCCCCTTGCCCGGCGTCCGGTTCCAGCCGGTCACTAAAAAACCTTTGCGCTGCAGGTTGAGAGCCATGGGAAGACCCATGGCTCCCAGACCGAGGAACGCAACTTTCAATCCAGACAACATGCGTCACTCCTCTTCTGACGTAAGGCAAGGCTACTCGAGGTTGCTGTGACGGGCCAACGCTCCTCTCTCTTGCCCGGCGACGAGGCACAAGACAACTCCATCAAGGGCCAGGTGGGCGGCCTGGTCGAAGAGCGAGCCCAGCGGCTGCTGCGAGGCCAGTTCCCCTTCCTTACGCCGTTTGGTCGCACCCGGAACTACCAGCACGTGGTCTACCACCTGACCGATGGCGGAATCAGCCCGGGACGAGACCAGTGCTGTGCCTGCCCCGGCCTTTTTGGCACCGTTCACCACATGCATCGTCGCCGCCGTTTCGCCTGACCCAGAGACCGCGATGAGCAGGTCACCGGGACGAATGGCCGGGGTGGTAGTCTCGCCGACCACAAATACCGTATAGCCAATGTGCATCAGCCGCATAGCGAAGGCTTTCGCCATCAGTCCGGAGCGGCCCTCTCCCGTAAGGAAAACCCGCCCTACGCCGGCTATCAGCGTGCAGAGTTGGTCGATCTGATCGTCATGCACCCCTTCAAGGGCTCGGGTGATCTCAGGCAGAATGACCTGCCTCGCTTCGGAGAACTTCATGTGCTATCCCTCCATGGCAACCCGGAAGGCCCGCGCAGCCGCCCCGGGATCACTTGCACCCGTGATCGCCGACCCCACGATGACCACATCCGGCCCGGCCCGGCGCAAGTCACCCATTTGCTCCAACATCACGCCGCCGGCCACGGCCACCGTGAACCCAAAGGGCTCCTTTAGCTGCCAGATGGTCTCGGCCTTCAGGGCCATTTGCCCCTGCTGATCCTTGCCAATGTGGTAGATCACGTGGGTCACACCCAACCGGTGCAGTTCGGTCCAGCGCACCGGGTTGCACCCCAGCAGGTCGACGAAGACCGTCCGGCCGGCGCTGCCAGCGGCCTCCAGGCACTCGACGATGCACTTGTCCGGGACCAGGCCCAGCACGGTGCTGACATCGGCTCCCGCGGCGAATGCCATCTCCGTCTCCTTGCGTCCCCCATCCGCCGTCTTCATGTCGGCTACAACGGTGTGGTCAGGGAATCTTGTGCGCAACGCCGCCACGGCGGTCATGCCGGCCAGGTTGACCAGCGAGGTGCCCGCCTCCAGCCAGTCCGTGTGCGGGGCCACCGCAGCAGCGACCGCCAGGCTACGGTCCAGATCCATGTAATCGAGGGCTACTTGAAGCTTCATGCTTGACCCTTCTTCGGGCGGGTCAGCTGCGCTGGCACGTGGAGCACGGAGTCCGTCCGAAGCCAGGCGACGTCCCAGTCCACCCCAGATACCGCCGTGCGGTCAATCAATCCAACGCCCCCTGCTTCCAGCCTTGCCAGGGCGTCTGGAATGTCATCCACCAAAAAGCCCAGGTGATAAAACCCCGGTCCGTGTTCCTTCATGTAGTTGAACGTGTCCGTTCCCGGGCGGATGGGCCTGGCCAACTCGAACAAGACGTTGCCCAGCGATACCAGGGAGACTTCCACACCGCCGGGCTCGAAATAGGTCCGACTCTTCAACGAGCCGCCGAAGACGTCGACAAACAGCCGGGTGGCCGCGTCGAGGTCCTCAACGACGAAAGCGATGTGATGAATGCCTTTGAGCACAGCCGTACCTCCACGATTTCAGTGCCTACCGCTCTACCCGAGCCGGCGCCTCACCGAGGAACGCCTGCACGTCCTCCCAGTCCGGTAGGCCCTCCACGTCGCCGGCCAAGGCGCAGACCATGGCGCCCACAGCATTCCCCAGGCGAATGGCCGCGCCGAAGTCCATTCCCCGCAGCGTACCCACCGTAAAGCCTGCCGCCCAGCCGTCGCCGGCACCCACCGTGTCGACGGTTGGCACCTGAAACGCCGGAACGTGCACCACGGCACCATCCACGGTATAGCCAGTAGCGCCCTTTTCGCCTTGCTTGACTACAACCGTCTTCGGCCCCAGGCGCATGGCAGCTCGAGCGATGGCCTCGGGATCGGCGGTGCCAAAGAGAATCTGTCCTTCGGCGTCACCGGGATAGACAATGTCGACCCGTGTTATCAGGTCCAGGAGCACCCGCCGGGCGGTCTCTACGTCCCAGAGCTTAAGGCGGATGTTGGGATCCAGAGCCACCGTGAGCCCTGCCGACCGGGCCAGTTCCACCGCCCGGTAGACGGTGGCTCGGGCGGACTCGCTCACCGCTGGGAATACGCCACTGATGTGCAGCCACTGGGCGCCCGCAAACTGGGCGGTGACCAGGTCTTCGGGCGCCATGGTGCTGGCTGCCGAGCCACTGCGGTAGTAGAAAGTCCGGCCGCCGCCGTCCTCGCGGACCTCCTTGACGTTCAGCCCCGTGGGGCGCCCGTCCACCAGGGGAATGAACGAGACATCGACCCCGTCCCCCCGCAATTCATGGCGAATGTAGTGCCCGAACTCATCGTTCCCAAGCCGCGACAGATAGCGACAACCCGTTCCCAGGCGGGCCACGCCGATGGCGAAGTTGGCTTCCGCACCGCCCATACCACGCTGAAAGCCCGTGGCGTAGCGTAGCGGACCGCGCTGCTGAGGCGTCAGGGCAACCATGGCTTCACCCAGGGTGATCACCTGGATCACGATCCATCCCTCCTGCTTTCCCGGAACCACGGGAGGCACCGCTTTAGAGCGGCGCCCCCCGGCTGATCCGTCCTACTTGTAGTAGCCACGCTGCTCCATGAGCTGCTTGATTTTAGCGTTGGCCTGGTTTAAGGCGTCCTTGGGCGACTTTTCGCCGGCCAGGGCGATGGAGATGGCCTCTGAGATGATCAGGTGGACCTGCGGATACTCGGGCACATCAGGTTCAACCTGGGCGATCTGGAAAGACTTCAGGATCATGGGGAACTCAGGCCGCTTCGCCTGGACTTCTGGATCGTTCAGGACAGCAACGACGGCCGGAATGCCGCCGCTCAGGGCGTAGTCCTTGGCGTGCGTCTTGGAGGTGACCCAAGTGATGAACTTGAAGGCCGCTTCCTTCTGCTTGGAGGCCGAGTTGATGGCCAGGGTCCATGTATGCATGAACGGAGTCCGGTTGATCTTGCCGTCAGCGCCCTTGACGCCAGGCACCAGGTCGATCGCGAACTTCTCAGCGACCAGCGGGGACTTCGTCTTGTCGATCAGGTTCGGGTAAGCGGGGTTCCACTCGACGGCCATGGCCGTCTTGCCATTCTGGAACGCCGACTGGACTTCGGCGAACTCATAGGTGGTGATATCGGGCGGATAGACCTTGAGGGTCCGGTAGTTGTCGACGATGTAGGTGAGCGCCTTGATGCCGGCCTCGCTGTTGATTGTGGGGACATATTTGGCATCAAAGATCTGACCGCCCATGGACCAGAAGTAGTTGTAGAACTCCTTCGGCTGGGTCTCCTGCCGCTTGCCCTGGAATGTGGAACCGAACTCCGTCGGGCTGTTGGGGTTGCTGGACTTCGTGAACTGCTTGGCGACGTCACGATACTCGTCCCAGGTCTGGGGCGGGTTCGGGATCAAGTCCTTGCGGTAGAAAAGGAACATGGTGGAGACGTCCATCGGTACGGCGTACGTCTTGCCCTTGAACTGAACCGACTTGGCCGCGGCCGGCACGAAGTTGGCGATGGCCCAGTCTTTCGGCGCCAGACCCTTGGTGAAGTACGGATCGAGGGGCTCCAGTTGGCCACCGCTGCCGAACTGACCCATGTAGTTGGAGAGGATCAAGACGACGTCTACGCCGGTACTCTTGCCGAGCAACTCGGTCGAGACCTTGTCCACGTATCCGTCGCGACCGATTTCGACCACGTTGACCTCGACCTTGGTCTCCTGGGTGAAGGCAGGTGCGACCGCCTTCAGCGTGTTGAAGTAGATGCCCGAGCGGGCGTAGACAGTAATCTTGGCGGGCTCACTGGTGGCGGGAGCGGTGGTGGCAGGTGCGGCAGGGCTCTCCTTCTTGGTGCTTCCGGAGCACGCCGTCAGGAACAGGCCGAATGCGAGGAGCAGAGCCAGAAACTTCTTCACGTGACAACCTCCCATGTGTGATTTGATCCCCTATTTCACCGCACCCATGGTCAAACCGCGGACCAGGTGCTTTTGGATCAATAAGGTGAAGATGATCAGAGGCAGCATGATGAGCGTGCCGGCGGCATTCACGGGACCCCACAGAATCGCTTCGTTGGTGACAAACTGGGCGGCGCCGACCGGCAGGGTCTTGGCATTTTGGCCGGTCAGGACGAGGGCGAACAGGAACTCGTTCCAGGCGTTGATGAGGGCGAAGATCGCAGCCGCAGCGAGGCCGGGCCGGGCCAGCGGCAAGGCGATGCGAATCATGGCGCCGAACTGTGTCGCCCCGTCAATCTGGGCCGCCTGCTCCAGATCGTAGGGGATCTCCTTGAAAAAGCCCCACATCAGCCAGATCACAAACGGCAGGTTAAAGGCTGTGTAGCTAAAGGCCAGGGCCCACGGGGTGTCCGTCCAGCCCAGGTTGCGGAAAAGGACGAAGAACGGCACTAGCAGAACCACAGGCGGTACCATGCGGGTGAGGAAAATGGTGAAGCTGATGGCCTTCTGGGCCCGGAAGCGGAACCGGGCCAGGCTGTAAGCCGCCGCAGTGCCCACGGTGAGGGCGATGGCTGTCGATATGACGGCCGTGATGGTGGAGTTGAGGAAGTACCGGGCAAACGGCTGGGACTGGAAGACGGTTACGTAGTTCTCCAGCGTGGGCATGAAAATCCACACCGGCGGGATCTGGAATGCCTGCACCGGCGTCTTGATGGACGTGAAGACGATCCAGAAGATCGGAAAGATGAAGATGAGCGTCACCAACCAGACGAGAAGGGTGACGACAGTGCTGGTCTTGCGCATAGCCTTCTCCTCCTACATGTCGTTGTCGGCGTACAGCGTCTGCATGGCATACCAACTCAGAAGGGCCACGATCAGGGTCAAGACGAGGGCGACGGCGGAGGCGTAGCCCATCTCAAAGGACTGGAACGCCTTGCGGTAGAGTTGGAGGGAGACGACTTCGGTGGCCGTGCCCGGGCCGCCGCCCGTCAACACGAAGATGTGGTCGAAGACCTTGACGGCACCCGCCCCACGCATCACGAGCGCAACGATGACCACCGGCTTGAGCAGCGGCAGGGTGAGCTTCACGAAGGTCTGCCACGGGGTGGCGCCGTCCACCAGGGCCGCCTCGTAAGGCTCGGTCGGCAAGGAGCGCAGACCCGCCAGCAGCACAAGGAAGAGGAACGGGGTCCACTGCCACGTGTCCACGAGGATCACCGTCAGAAGGGCCAACTTGCTAGACGCCAGCGGAGCGATAGCCTGCAGATGGACGAGGGATCGGGCGTAGTTGAAAATGCCAAAGCTGTAATCCAGGATGAATTTCCAGGCCAGGCCCACCACGACCGGGGTCACCATCATGGGCATCACCAGGAGGGTGGTCAGGAGGCCGCTGCCCCGGCTCACCCGGTCCACGCCCATCGCCAGGGCCATGCCAATGACGAACTGGAGGGTGAGGCCGGTGGCCACGAAAATCGCCGTTTTTCCGAGCGCCGACCAGAGGTCGCGATCCCGGAAGGCTCTAGTGTAGTTCTGAAACCAGACAAACGGCGGGTTATCGATGGTGAAAAATGACCAGTCATGCAGACTGAGGTTGACGGCCGACAGGAGCGGGTAGACAAAGACCACCAGCATAACCAGGACGGCGGGGGCAAACAGAATCCATTTCATGTGGTGGTCAACCCAGGCGGAGAGCTTCATGGTAGGCCTCCTCATTCCCCACAAGACTTGCGGACGACCAGATGGGGTTCCATCAAGTGCAGCGTGGGCTTGCGCGGCCGTTTGGTCTCAATGCGCTTGATCAGCAATTCAGCAGCTTTCTGACCCATCTGCAGCGTCTGCTGGGCGATGGTCGTAAGGGGCGGGTCCAGGAGCGGCGTCCACTCAGCGTCATCAAAGCCCATGATGGCGATGTCCCGGGGCACCACCAGGCCCTCGTCCTTCACGGCACCCAGCACTTCAAGATTGATCAGGTAGTTGGTGGCGAAGATCACTTCAGGACGGGGCTCACAGGCCAGCAGCTCCCTCACCTTCGCGCGGGCGGCTCCCGGACGAGCAGCGGCAACCTTGATCAGATCCGCCTCGACGGGAATGCCCGCTTCTGTCAGCGCCTGACGGTATCCCGCCAGCCGTTCTGAGCGGGAGCTCAACCCTTCCGGCGGATAGACAACGATGGCGATGCGCCGGAAACCCCGACCAAGCAAATGGCCCATGGCGAGAGCGGTCCCCTTGGAGTTATCCGAGGTGACCGTATCCGCCTGGACCCCCTCCAGCTTCCGGTCCAACAGGACCAGGGGAAAGCCACCGGCGGCGAGGTCCAGGAACAACTCCTGGTTCTTGCCCGTGGTATTGATGATGAGACCATCCACCTGTCTGGCCCGCAACTCCTGGACATACCGGCGTTCCGTCTCAGGCGAGTCATCGGCATTGCAGATGATGAGGCTGTAGCCCAGGGACCGGCAGTAATCCTCAATGCCACGGGTGATGGCTGTAGAAAACGGGTTCATAATGTTGGCCACAATCGCCCCAATCAGGTTCGTGCGCTTGCGCTTCAGGCTCCGAGCAACACCGTTGGGATTGAACTGCAAGGCAACGATTGCTTTCTCAACCCGATCGCGGGTTTCGGGACTCATGAATTCGTACTTGCCGTTTAGCACGCGGGAAACCGTTGTTTTGGAGACGCCGGCTTGTTTGGCGACGTCGTTGATGTTGGGCGTAAGTACCCCCCCTTATGCGACCAGGAGCGCTTTGGAACACAGTTGACGGGTCAGGTTTCGGAGATCGCCTTCCGTCATGGTTTTACGAAACCGGTTTACGAAACCGATTGCGTTTATCGGTTTCTAAGAATACGACGGGACATTCAGATCTCCTCCATTTGCTACAAACATATTTTTTTGAGGATACCCTGACGGGGGACACTCCTGAGTCAGCATCGGGGGTGGCAGCGAACGAGAAGCAGCAAATGACCCGTCCCGGCAATATCGAAGGCAGTGCCATGGTCCACGCTGTGCGAATGATCCTGCTAGTCGCTGTAAATTTAGCCGAACAAGCGCCGAAATACGGCACCCAATCGCATCGCGTACAGAAGGCGCCAGCATCGCTGGCGCCCTGTTTTAATCACCGGGATTGTTCCCCCACCAACGGCTCGCAGACCTGCGCCGGCATCGGCGGACAGCCCCCAAAGGCCGGCGAAACGGCGCACTCCTTGGGCACGACCGTGCCAAACGTGGGCACAAGCACCTTGATGTCGGCGGTGCTCTGCGTGGTGATGCATAGCTGAATCGTACAGCAAACGTTGGGCTCCCCCGACGA
>DAHVXO010000091.1 GCA_027356675.1 Symbiobacteriaceae bacterium
GCCCGAAGCCGGCGGCGGGAGCGCTGGCGCCCGCCTTGATGGTGGTTGTGATGATCTGCTCACCCTCGGTGAGCCCGCCGGTGACCTCTTGCTGCTGCGCGGCCCGCAGGCCGACTTGGATCTCCTTCTGCACGGGCTTGCCGTCCTGCAGGACCTGCACGTAGGCCTTGCCCTGGCGGACCGTTACCGCTTGCGAAGGCACCCAGAGGACGCCCTGCCGGCTATCTACAGCGATGTTGACCGTGGCGTTCATGCCTGCCATCAGCCCTTGCGGGTTCTCAACCGCCACCGTCACCTCAAAGTTGGCGATGTCATTCTTGAAGATGCCTTCTGGATTGACCTTGGAGACGGTGCCGGCGTATAGCTTCCCAGGCAGCGCATCCAGCGTGATCTGCGCCCGCTGGCCGAGCTTGACCTTGGCAACGTCGAGTTCATCCACCGAGATCGTCACTTGCATGGCGCCGTAGTCGGCCACCCGGAAGAGGCTCTGGTTGACCGTCACCCGGTCGCCCACGCGGGGGGTGAGCGAGGAAATCTGGCCGTCCACCGGGGCCTTGACCTGCAGGTCATCCGCATCGCCCTGGCGGCTGCTCAGGGTGATCTGCGACTGCTGGACCTTGTTGCGCAGGGTCTGCAGCTGGCCGGAGGGGTCCCGGGAGGGGTCGACCAGGTTCGTGAGGTTCTGGTCCTGGGTCTTGACGTCGTTCTCCGCCTGCTTGAGCTGAATCATGAGATTGTCGCTGGTCAGCTTGGCCAGCAGGTCGCCGGAAGCCACCCGGGTACCTTCCTTGACTGCGACCTGGCCCACCGTGGCGGCCAGCTGTGCCCGCACTTCGACGACATCGTTCTTGACCGAGCCGTTGCCTTGCACCAGGTAGGAGAGCCCGGGGACCTCCAGGCTCGCCGTACCCACCATGCCGGGGCGCACGCCCTGCTGACCCGGGAGGACGATGGTGACGGGCACGGTGGCATCCTTGCTGCCCGCAGTCGGGGTGGCCGATCCGGCGGACTGGGTCACGGTGCCGGTCAGGGTCCCCCAACCGGGGAAGTCCACCTTGGCCTTCATCCCGGGCCGGATGCCCGCTGCTGCCAACTGGGGCACGCCGACCACGAAGGTCGGGGCGGAGTCATTATAGATCGTAAAGAGCAGTGCATTCGTGGCGATGTTCGAACCTTCGCTGGTGGCCACCGAAGCGATGACACCACTCGACGGTGCGGTGACCGACAGGTTGGCGACATCCTGCTGGCGCTGCTGCAGCGTCAACCGGGCGTTCTCGAGCTTGATCTGCTGCGCCCGCACAGACGTGTCCAGGGGGTTCATGAGATTGTCCAGGCTGACCTGGTTGTTGGACAGGTCAATCTGGGCCTGCTTGAGCGAGGAGACCAGGCTGTCGTTCTTCAGCGTGAGCACGACCTGCCCGGACTTGACCCGGTCCCCATCCTGCGCCAAGAGCTGCGCAACGGTGCCGGATTGGTTGGAGCGGACGCTCACCCCGTTGACCGAGGCAACCGGCCCCGTGCCCGAGATGGTGACCTGCACGTTGCCCCGACGCACTGGAGCCTGGACATACTGGGGCTGGTTCTTAGCGGCCGTCTTGGCACGGTTCTTCGTGTACCACCAGCCCCCCGCTCCCACTAGAGCGACCACGACGACGGCTGCGGTGACCTTTTTCCACATGCGCTTATCCCTCCGACGTCAGCCTTCACGGCTTCCACCATAACAGGCAATCCCTACAAAAGCCTCAACGCAACCTGAGAGGGGCTTAAGATTCGGGTTTGGCCAGGGGAAACCGGAACCCAAAGCGTGATCCCTTGCCGGGTTCCGAAGTGGCAAAGACCTGGCCCCCTTGGAGTTCAATCAGCTGTTTGACGATGGTCAGGCCGAGCCCGAACCCAGTGGCCTTGACAGGCGTGCGGGCCCGGTCCAGCTTGACAAAGCGATCCCAGATCCGCTCCAGTTCTTCCGGGGGTATGCCGGGACCGGTATCCGCGACCGTCACCTCAAGTGCTCTGTCCACCTGACTGGCCGTTACAGAGATGGCACCGCCTGCGGGGGTGTGGGCGAAGGCGTTCTCCAGCAGATTGGCGACGGCCTGCTCCACCCGCTCCGGCTGACTCTCCACGATCGGCAGGATCGCCGGAATGGCGATGCTGAATGTCACCCCGCCGCTCTGGGCGACGGCCTCGAAGACCTCGGCCGCCCTGGTCAGATTGGGTGATAGGTCACAAGGGATGGGATGGAGTTTGAGCCGCCCCGCCTACAGGCGGGAGAAATCCAGCAGGTCGTTGACCAGGCGGGTCAGACGTCCCACCTCGCGTCGGACCACCTCCAGGTGCCGGGTCCGGTCCTCCTCGCCGCCGATGCCATCGTAGATGGCCTCCAGGTAGCCGGCAATCCGGGCGAGAGGGCCCTTCAACTCGTGGGAGACGGTGGCCATCAGATCGCGGCGGGCCAGTTCCAACCGATCCAGGTCGGCGGCCATGTCATTGAAGGCGACGGCCAGACGGCCAACCTCATCATCTGATCGCCACTGCACCCGCGAGGCGAAGTCGCCGCGGGCCAACCGCCGAGCTGCCTCGCTGATGCGCTCCACCGGCCGCGCCACCCGCTGCGACAGGACGTAGCTGATGACCGCCAGCAGGAGGGCTGCCACCAGCGAGCCATAGAGCGTGAAGCGGACGGCCGAGGCGCGGGCCCGCGCCACGACCTCGAGCGATGGGGCCAGCACCACTGAGCCCACCTGCACGCCGGACCGGGTAATCGGCCTGGCGAAGACAGGCTGAGGCTTCCTGGTGCGGGGCTGGATGCGCATGAGGCCGGGGGTGCCACGGCGGGAGCCATCCACCCTGTGCAATTCCAGGTGGCCACCGGGCCGGGGCTCCGCCCCCACCGAGGCGGCGACCACGTTGCCGGAGCGGTCCAGGAGCCAGGCGTGGGTGGCCTCCCCGCGCTCCAGGGTATCCATCACCCGCTGCTCCTGCCGGAGCAGCTCGGGCGACCATTCCTGGTCTTGCAGGGCCGCAGCCAGTTCCCGTCCAACGGCGGCAGCGCGGTCCAGCTCGACGACGCCCGCCGCCTGCCAGACCAGATAGACCGCAAATCCGCCGGAGATGGCCAGTGCTAGCACGGCCACGATCAGGTAGGTCAAAAAGAGCTTGCGAAAGAGCATCAATTCACCGCCTCAAACTTGTAGCCCACGCCCCAGACAGTCTTGATCCAGCCCTTGGCGGGGCCGAGCTTCTCCCGAAGCCGGGAGACGTGGACTTCCAAGGTGCGGGCATCGCCGGCGTCGAAACCCCAGACCCGCTCAAGCAGCAAGTCGCGTGGGAAGGCCCGCCCGGGGTTGGCTGCCAGCAGCCAGAGCAGTTCGAACTCCTTGGGGGTCAGGTCCACCGAACGCCCGTCCGCATGCAGCTCAAAGCTCTCCCGGTTCAGGGTGAAGCCGGGATACGCGATGCGCTGGTTGCCGGGGGCCACGGCGGGCTCGCGGGATCGGCGCAGGTGGGTCTTGACACGCGCGACCAATTCCCGGGGCAAAAAAGGCTTGACGACATAGTCGTCCGCTCCCTCCTCGAAGCCGCGCAGGCGGTCATCCTCCTCGCCCCGGGCGGTGACCATCAGAATCGGGACGCGGCTAGTGCGCCGGATTTGACGGCAGACCTCCCAGCCATCCAATCCGGGCAGCATAAGGTCCAAAATGACGAGGTGCGGAGACCAGGCCACGGCCTTGCTCACTCCTTCCGGGCCCGTCACCGCCGTCTGGACCTCAAAGCCTGCCGTCTTCAGGTAAAGCGCCACCAGGCTTGCCAGTTCAACATCGTCTTCAATGATCAAAATGCGGTCCATACGCCTACGATACACCCATCTGGTCACAAAATGCTCAACAACCGTCAGCTATGCCTGCCACGGGTGGGGATGGCGGCCGCTCGCCAAAACTCAGGGTCTGATAGACAAATACATTGCCGGTGATCTGACGGATTCTGTTACAGGCCATCATCAGTTGCCTGCGGTAGTCAATGTGGGTGGGAGAGAACAAAATACCAAGACATGGGCCGCTGTGCGCCACCACCACACCTAATCCATCCAATTCCGCGCACACCGCGATGAAATGCGCCAGGGTTTGCTTTGGGCAGAGCTTCTGGTTCAAAACAGCACTTCGGGTAGCGACACGACCCACAGTTCGCAGGTCCCCGCTGCGCACAGCGGTTGAAATCTGGTCCAGGAGCTGCTGATATTCCTGTTTGTCTTCTGCCGTAAAGGGCTTGGGCAGCTTATTGAACTCAACCGTGTCGATCTCGCCGCCTTCATCTCCACCGATAATGGTTAACGTGGGGAGCGATCCCAAGAACTCGCGCAGCCGCACCTCTTGGTGATAGAACGATACGATTCCGGCGTGCATCACCCCGTCCGACGGCTCAATCCGGCGCATAAACCGATGCACAACCGGGGTTGGGATGGCGATACGCAGGCACGACTCAATGGCACGTACCGTGGCGACCAGGTCGGCGGAGGAACCAGCCATCCCCTTTCCCTCAGGGATCTCCGACGCGAGGGTGAGGACCCCGCCACAGGCCAGGTGGAAATGGGCAAGCAGGTCGTGCACCAGACGAAGTGCTTTCGTTTTATGGGGCGGAAACACGGAGAGCACCGGATTGAAGGGATCGGGCACAAAGGTAGCGCGCGCGTAGAGCGAGATCGGCAGGGTTACCATGAAACTCAGGTCGCCATCACCCAAGACGCCCTGCAGTAGTTCACCGAACGTCCCAAATGCCCGCCCGGTACCGATCTGCAGTCTCTCGAATCCAACGGTGGGAATCTGCATGCTAAGCCACGCGAACGACGATCCACATGCTGATCCCGGCGAACAGCACCAGGTGACATGCCGTTTGCATGAACAGAACCGCCCGGGGGATGTCCTTGGGTTGGACGGCGCGCCCCCCCGCGTTCATGATCGGGCTGTGGTGCGGCTCACCCTCGTAGAAGTTCAACCCGCCCAGGCGTACCCCAAGGGCGCCGGCAATGGCAGCCTCCGGCCAGCCGGCGTTCGGACTGGCGTGACCGGCTCCGTCGGCGAGGGCAACACGCCATGTCTGCATAGAGAGGCCGTACCAGGAGGCGGCGACCACGAGCCCGAGCATCGTGATGCGCGCCGGGACCCAGTTGGCCAGGTCATCTAACCGGGCCGCGACTCGGCCGAAGTACAGGTACCGTTCGTCACGGTGCCCGATCATGGAATCCAGGGTATTGATGGCCTTATAAGCGGCAAGGGCGGGTAGACCTCCGGCAAGGGCAAAGAGCAGGGGAGCAACCACGCCGTCACTGGCGTTTTCCGCCAGCGTCTCCACGGCTGCCCTGGCGACCTCCGACTCGTCCAGGTGCTCGGTATTGCGCCCGACTACCCTGCTGACGGCCCTTCGTGCGGTAGGCAAATCTCCAACCGCAAGGGGGCGGTACACCCTCTCCCCCGCCTCCTCTGCCAGACTCCGGCGGGCGAGCAGCACAGCGGTTCCCAGTGCCGTGACCGCATCGGCCAGCAGTGGATGCAGCGCGCCGGCGAATCGGACAAGCCCCCACGCCGCTCCGCCACTGATCAGTACCACAGTGGCGGTCAAAATGCCCCCGGCCACCAGTCGGAACCCATTGGAACTACGGTTCAGCCAGCGCTCACCGACGGTAATGAGATGTCCGATCCCCCGTACCGGGTGCGGCACCCAGCGGGGGTCACCGAGAACGCCGTCGAGCAGGTAACCGACAGTGACAGCCGGGACTATATTCATGACCGCACCACGCCCATAAGGTCGTAAATTCGATCCATGTCGAGTTCGGGGCGGACCAGGGCCGCCAGGCGGTCGTAGGCCGCATCTCGAAGGGCGGCAGGCACCCCTTCCTCCGGCGGCGGTGTCAATCCACGGCGCCGCCACAGCCAGGAGAGCCAGTCCCGGCGCAGCCTGTCGTTGTGGAAAATATCGTGCAGGTAACTCCCCCACACCTGGCCATCTGCTCCCACTGCACCGATCCCCTCCGCCTCCGACCCCTCCGGCCGTGCCCGAAGCAGCGGCGAGGCTCCAGCGCCGAGCCGGGTGCGCCCCATGTGAATCTCATACCCTGCGACGGCGGTTCCGGCGAGGCCTGCGAAAGGGCCGTGAGCGCACACGACGACGGCCTCCGTTCGCTCCGTCACCTTATCGGTGGCCGGGGAGAACTCGCTCTCCACATCCAGCAGTTCGAGCCCTGAAGTCTCCGGGTGCTTCGACTCGTGGCCGTCTGGATCCAGCACTCTTACACCGAGCATCTGAAATCCGCCGCAAATGCCCACGACCGGCACGCCCCGGGCTGCCATGCGTTGGATGGCCGATCCCATCCCGGTGGACCAGAGCCAGCGCAGGTCACTCGCCGTATTCTTGCTACCCGGGAGGATCACCGCATCCGCCTCGCGAAGCTGTGCGGGCTCCTCTGCCCATTCTAGCCGGACGCCGGGGGCCCGGCGAATGGGATCCAGGTCGGTGAAATTGCTGATCCGGGGCAGGCGAACCGCGCTGATTCGCAACTCCCCCTCGCTCGGGGCTCCGCCACCGGCCCTTGGCAGCGCCAGAGAGTCCTCCGCTTCAAGGTCCACGTCCAGGTATGGAAGCACACCCAAGACCGGCTTGCCGGTCCGACTCTCCAAAAAGCTCTCGCCAGGCTGAAGCAGGCTGCGATCTCCCCGGAACTTGTTGATGATGAGCCCCGCCACACGCGCTTGATCATCGGGCTCGAGCAGGGCAAGGGTTCCCACCAGGGAGGCAAGGGCACCACCCCGATCGATATCGGCCACAAGCAAGACCGGAGCCTCCGCCCAGCGGGCGACACGCATATTGGTCAGTTCCCGGTCCCGCAGGTTGACCTCGGCAGGCGACCCAGCCCCTTCGATCACGACGATGTCAAACTGCTCCCTGAGCCTGGCCAGAGAAGCTTGTATCGCTGACGCAGCCAGCTCGTACCCTGCCTGCCGGTAAGTGCGAAAGTTCATTGTCTTGTAAGGGCGGCCATGAATGACCACCTGGGACTCGGTTTCACCGCTGGGCTTGAGCAACACGGGGTTCATATCAACGGTGGCAGGGACGCCCGCCGCTTCCGCTTGCACCCCTTGAGCCCGTCCGATCTCCAGACCAGCTTGCGTTACGTAACTGTTATTCGACATATTCTGCGACTTGAAGGGCGCCACTCTCCAACCGTCCTGGCGGAAGATACGGCACAGGGCAGTGACCAGCAGGCTCTTCCCCACATTCGATGCGGTGCCCTGAATCATGATGGTCCGCGCTTTCATCCGAGCACCAGTATGAGCATCAAAACTCAATCCCCCTACGCGCCTTGATCCCCTGCTGATAGGCATGCTTGACCAAAACCATTTCGGTCACGGTGTCAGCCACTGCGACCAGTTCTTCCGGTGCTCCCCGGCCGGTAAGGACCATGTGCAGGCGGTGCGGGCGCTCTCGCAGCATCTGGAGCACATCCGCCACGCCCACGATGCAGTTGAGATTCGGATCCGAGATCACATTATTGATCTCATCCAAGATCACCATGTCCCACTGGTCGGACATGACCTCCGCAACGGCGTGCTCCCAAGCCGTTTCAACCGCCGCCTGATGTTCTGATAAGGGGCCAATCCGCCTGTCGGGGATGGTAAAGCCGAGCCCCCGTCGCCGCAGTTCGAAGTTTGGCAGGCTTTTGAGCCCCTCGATCTCGGCGACTTTCCAGTTGCCCTTGATGAACTGGATCATCAAGACTTTCATCCCTGCACCCACGGCGCGTACGGCCTGCCCCATGGCCGCCGTGGTCTTGCCCTTTCCAAATCCGGTGTTCACGAGGACGATGCCGCGCTCATCAGCCATGCAATGATCTCCTCCCGATCCATCTACCACGGCCATTTAGCGGCCAAGACGAGCAGCGCAGTCAGGAGCGAGATCTCCGTGACCGCCCCGCACACGTCCCCCGTTATGCCGCCCAGCCGTCGCGCGACCCAGGCCGCCGCGGCCATTGCGACCAGAGCACTCAGCGCCGCCGCAACCAGGCCCCGCCATCCCAGGAGCAGCCAGCCGGTGGCCAGGGCGGTGACCGCAGCGATGAGGATCTGGCGCCAGCCGGTCCCAACGAAGCCGGCTCCGGTGCCGCCGCCAGGGCGGGCGTAGGGGTAGCGGGCCAGGGCCCACACCGGCGCCCACCGCGCAGCCGCATGGGCGACCGTCAGGGCCGATAGGACTTGGACCGGAGACATCGCGCCCAGCGCGACACCGCGTCCGGCCAGGGTCAGGAACAGAGCGATGCCGCCATAACTGCCAAGACGCGGATCCTTCATGATCTCAAGCCTTCGCTGTGGAGTCGCACCGCCCATTCCGTCAGCCGTATCGGCAAGGCCGTCAGGGTGAAGGCCTCCTGTGACGAGCATTTCAATGAGGATGGCACCCCAGACCGCCACCACCGCAGGGAGGCCCAGCCAGCCAGCCAACCAGTAGCCGAGCCCGGCCAGGGCACCCACGAGCAGTCCGGCAGCCGGGAACCAGGCCGTTAACCGCCACAGCGGCACCTGCGAGTACACGCCGGGGACTGGCAGACGTGTAAGAAAGGCCACGGCTCCAGCCAATTCACGCATCGGCCACACGTCCTTCCCGAGTACTTCAACTCTACGCCATGGGCTGCAAGAAATCTGGCCGGACCTCTGCCTGTATATCGAGGACTTCCAAACCAGCCGCTACTTCTTGATCGAGGCAGACAAAACGGGTCTTTGCCAGCGCCTGAGCACCAAAAACCTGAGCGAGTCGGCCCGCTGCCTCCGAATGGGTCAGTAGTGCCAGGTGGATTCCACCCACTTCGATCTCCTGGAGCAGGATCTCCACCTCATACGCAAAGGGCCCCCCCGCGCGACGAGGGAAGATCCAGGGCTCCCCGCCCTGTTCCCGAACAGACTCAGCAAGTTGGGCAGCCTGCTCGCCGGCGAATGGAATCAGGACCCGCTGTCCGAAGAGCGGCTGCCGTTCCGACCAGGTGACCAATTCCCTGAGCGCGACGACCTGACCGATGACGATCAGCGCAGGTTGCAGCTGTCCCTGAACAAGTTCGGGTAGGTCAGCCAGCGTTGCGGTCACCACTGTTTGCTCGGGGCGAGTTCCCCAGTGGATCACCGCTGCCGGGGTATCCGGTGATCGACCATGGCGGATCAGTTGGTCCCGAACCTCCGCCGCTCTTCCCACCCCCATATAGAAGACCAGCGTGGTCGAGGCGGCGGCCAGGCCTGCCCAGTCAACACCAGCGTTCAGTTCCCCCGCACTGTATCCTGTCACAAAGGCAACCGCACTGGCAACGCCCCGATGGGTGACGGGGATGCCGGCATAACCGGATGCCCCGACGCCCGCCGTAACGCCGGGCACCACTTCAAAGGGGACCCCCGCCCGCCGGAGCGCCTCGGCCTCCTCACCGCCCCGTCCAAACACGAAGGGATCACCGCCCTTGAGGCGGCAGACCAACCGACCCTCCAGGCCCGCCTCCACCAAGAGTTGCGAGATCTGCTCCTGTTCCATGGCAGACCGCCCTCTACCCTCCTTCCCAACGTAAATGCGAAGGCACTCAGGCCGGGTCTCCGCGAGCAGCGATCGAGAGACCAGC
>DAHVXO010000052.1 GCA_027356675.1 Symbiobacteriaceae bacterium
GCGATGCTTCTGCGGGCTCTGCGCTTGGAGTCCAGCGTTCTTGGCGATTACCCGATCGGCCATGTCCTCCTGGCGCGCAAGCTCGGACTGATCGACGGTCTGGACGGGTGGGCCCTGGATAGGGCTGTCCCCCGTGGGGATGTAGCCATTATGCTCCACCGGGCCATCTTTTACGTCGCTCTGGGTGGAACGGGCCCCACGCTTTCCCAAAGCGTATTCATGCGTGCCGGCAGCGTCGCGATTCTGCCGGATGGCGAGGCGTTGCCGCCGGGTACGACCGCGCTCTCCGCCAAGGTCCAGGACTGGGCTGGAAAGGAATTACCCAGGTCAGTGAAGTGGTCCATTCTGTCTGGCAATGCCACGGTGGATGCCACAGGCCTCCTCAATGCCACCGGTCCAGGCCCGATTGCTGTTACGGCCCAATCCGGGGAGCTTTCCGCAACCAGGACCTTTTCAATCATCCAGGGGCTTGTCATCAAAGCGGATCGAAGCGTTGTGCCTGCGGGCGGCCAGGTTAAACTCACCGCCGTTGGCGACACCAGCAGTGGGAAGCAGGTGCCGGTGAATCCTTCCTGGACCATTGTCAGCGGGAAGGGCACGGTGAGCAGTTCGGGCGTATTGACGGTGCAGGGGCCAGATGCCGTTGTGGTGCAGGCCGCCGTGGGCAGGCTGAAGGCTGACACAACCGTAAGTGTGGCAGGAAGTATCGTAATTACCCCCGCGCAGGTGGTAACCGGACCCAACCAGGAGGTACAGTTCACCGCTGTGGTGAAAGACGCAGCGGGCCGGGAGATCCATGTTCCCTTGTTGTGGAAGGTGACTGGCGGGGGAAGCATCGATCAAAACGGCAAGTTTCGGGCGGGAAATCTGCTCGCACAGGTGACGGTTCAAGCCGGGGAGTCTTCGGCCATTGCCGATGTCAAGATCATCTCTCGAATTGCCGTAAGCCCTGGCGGTGGCGCGTTCAAGAAAGGGGACGCCCCGGTCTTCTCCGCAATTGCCTATACTGATAGCAACGAGGCCGTTTCTGTGCCCGTGCAGTGGCGTGTGGAGCCGGCGTCTCTTGGGTTCATCGGCAGCGATCACCGGTTCTTCGCGGCGAACTCAGGGTCAGGGCAGGTGGTGGCCTCCTACGGTGGACTGAGTGCCAGCGTACCGATCTCTGTGGCGGGGCCGGCCGTAGGTATCCAGCTGACCGCAACCCCAAGCACACTTCCTGCCAACGGATCATCTACCAGCGTGATTACAGCCCGGCTGGTGGACGGTACCGGGGCGACAGCCACGGGTGTCGACAGTATCTTCATCACGATCAGCAGTGCGAACCTTGGGAAACTCGACAAGACCCTGGCCAAGGTGGAGAACGGCTATGCCAGTGTGATTCTTACCGCCGGCACCACCGCGGGGAGTTACAGCATCCTGGCCACGTCCCCGGGTTCAGCCATCATGGGAGCAACACTCACCTTTACAACCACAGTGCCAGCCGTCGATCATGTGGCACTGGAGGCTTACCCCAACCCCCTCGCGGCTGATGGGGTCGGGAATACGACGGTGACCGCAACGCTGATAGACACCACGGGAGCACCGATGCCGAACAATACCGGTTCGGTCATTATGGTGAACCTCACCGCCTCCAACTCGGCCGCAGGCCGCCTGAATGCCACCCAGATCCAAATCGGCCCAGGTCAGAAGTCGGGCAGTATTTACTTCACCGCTAGCACTTCACCTGGGACCACTGTGGTCTCCGGGAACTCCATCTATCCGGTCCGGTCGACGGCAGTGGTAAGTCAGGTCGTAGGCGGCCCGTATAAGGTGAAGATCCGGCCGGTTTCAGGCACAGCGCCTGCCGATGGGACCAGCGAACTCCTGGTTGCCGTAGAAGTTCAGGATGCCAACGGCAACGTCAGGACGGGCGACAACAACATTGTCATCTCCATGAATGCCATAAGCGGCAGCCATTCTATCGTTACCGGGTCGCAGCAGACCACATGGGGCGTGGCTACATTCCGCCTCAAGACGACCGTAGCGGGCACCTATACGGTGAGCGTGTGGGGACTAAACAGCGCTCTCCAGGGCGACAGCACCTCCGTCATGTTTACAGCTGGGAATCCTTATAAGCTCTCGCTCTCCATAGAACCCTCCTACAGCCTGGCTGCCGATGGGCGTACAACTGCCACGCTGAAGGCAAGAATCCTGGACGCCAATAACAACCTGGTAACGGGAGCCGCCAACCAGGTGCGGTTCATCAGGGAGACTGCCAGCCAAAATGTGACGGTCCTCCCCACCGTCACGTCGGTCAACGCCGTAAACGGGGAAGCAACTTTGCAGATCACCTCCTCTACCGGTGTAGGGACCGACTACTTCCATACCGAGGCTGATGGTCTGCTCCAGAGTAACCAGACAGCTGTTTATACCCGTATCACCGGCTTCCCGGTGAGGGTGGCTGTTCAGACCCTCTCAGAGCCGACCATTGCCGCAGGGAGTTTCGCAACCATCAGGGTCTGGGTGCTTGACCAGCTCGGTCAGTTGGTGACAAGTGATGCAGGTCGAATGGTCACCCTGTACGCGACCAACGGCGCGGTGGTCAGCGGGCCAACGCCAACAGTGAATGGCGTGGCCGCCTTTACGGTCTCCGCCGCCAGGGTGGGGGGAGTTGGACTTACGGCTACCGGCGAAGGAGTGAGGGCTGATACCGTTGGACGGGTGCTGAACGTAGCCCCGGGTCTGCCAGACCACGTTGTGCTGACGGCCAACCCGGAGGCGTTGACTGCCGATGGGTACAGCAGGACCAATATCAGTGCAACACTGGTGGACAAGTATGGGAATCAGGCCTCCGGGTCGTACACTGTGACGTTGACTCCCTCCACCACAAATTATCTTACCTTGAGTGGCACCACTCTGGTGACCGGGGGCCAGGTCTCTGTCATGTCCAAGAGCACACCCGGCACTACGGCGATCACCGGGACCGCAGGGGGCTATCCCGTGACACCCCTCACCATCACCACCTACGTGGCAGGAACGCCGACGAAGGTGGTGCTGGATGCAATTCCCATGGTGGAGGCCGGGAATGGGCTTCCGAGCCAAGTGATCGTCAAGGCCCGCATCTTGGATCAAAACGGAAACCTGGTGACCTCTCTCAACACGGGGTCCGAGCTAACGGCCCTGGCGCTGCGAATTACCGGTTCGACCGGGACAAACACGACCAATATCAGCATGACCAGTTCTGCGGGCCTTGGCTCATATGGCATTAATCCCAACGGAGTGACGGTTGGCGCCAGTGCTATTGCCAATGGGATTGCCACACTTACTATCACCAACACCAAGGCCGAAACCATCACCCTTACACCCATTGTGTACTACCGGGGCCAAGCTTTGGAGAGTGTCGCCGCGACAATGAGGACAACAGCCGGTCCAGCCTCTCGTCTGACGCTCTCGGCCAGCGCTCCTGTGGTGTCGGCTTCCACCCCGACCAACGTAGTAGTGACAGCCACAGTTTCGGACGTGTATGGCAACCCGGTGACCGACAGCATCGATACAATGACATTTACCCCCAGCACCAGCCTCTACCTGGAAATGCCGTCACAGAATGTTGTCCAGACCACTGGAGGTAGTTCCACCATCAACGTGTTGACGAAGGTATACGCGTCCGGGGGAAGCACTACCATCACGGCGATCAGCAGCCGACTGGGGCTGGTCGGCACAATCTCCATCGTGACGGACCTTCCACCCGATAAACCTAACGTCATTGCACGGGACAGCTTCGGCTCCGATACGACCATCTCTTCCGGTGAAAACGGGGCTCGCATAGTCCTCACCTTCTCGGCACGCAACGCCAGCCAGCAGGTGCTGGTCTACGTGAACGGGGTGGCGGCGCCACTGTACACGGACCTCTCAGGTAGCACCTTAATTGACACTGTGGCGCCAGGCAGTACGAGTGTGGTTGGGTACATCAAGCGCGGGGATCTGGGGGTGGCGGGACTCAAGGAGATGCGAGCAGTCCTGCAGACGCCGCTCGGTGTAGGCCCCTTGTCAGACGCTTCCATTCTTACCTTGCAATAAGCGAAGAGCCCGGGCACGCCCGGGCTCTCCGACTTCTTCTCCTCTGTTGGGTTTGGCACGAGTTCATCACAGAAGCGACCTGGCTTTGGTAAAGCCAGATCGCACTGAAGGACGACTCACTCCTTCAACGCTTGAGCCAACTTGACAGCAGCTTCGTTACCAGGATTCGTTTTCAACACTTCGTTCACGACGTTCAAGGCCTTGTCTTTGGCGCCAGCATCCTTATAGATTGCCGCTAGGAACAACTTTGTATCGATATTCGTCGAATTGACCGCCAACGACCGCTGGAGTACCTTGATGGCTTCGTCATACTTTTTCTGGCTGCTGTACAGTCCAGCAAGATTCGTATACGGGTAGGCGAAGCCGGGGTCGACTTGAATGGCCTTTTCATACCAGGTGATGGCCTCCTGCGGCTGATTCATGTCCCGGTAGGTGTTACCGATGTTGTTGTAGGCCTCAATAAACTTGGGATCGACATCGATCGCTTTCTTGTACGCGGCAATCGCCTCAGGATACTGCTTCTTGTTGTACAAGGTCGCCCCCAACAAAAAGTGTGCCTTGGCATCACCGGGAGTGGCAGCCGTTACCTGCTGCAGTTTTGATTCGGCCTGGTTCAGGTCGCCCTGCTTTATCAACTTGAGGGCTTCCTCGCGCACGGCGGGAGCCTCCTCGACCCGAAGTTTGGGAACGGCAGGTTTATTGCTGCACCCGCTCATGACAGCCATGACCGCCAGGCCAGCGGCGGCAAGCCGGACCGCCATCGTGATTTTCATTTCCCTGTCCTCCTTGCTGCTATCAACGCCACGAACCCAGACTTCGGGACATTGCCCTTCGGGCGAATTCGGATTTTGAGCGAAAAGGGCTAGCTTTTTTCCAGTTCAAAGCGAACGAGTCTTCCCGATCCATCAAGGGCTTCGGGCTTCAAGTCGTTAAGGCTGTGCAGCAGTACCTCCGCCGCTCGGCGGTAAACCGGGGTCTCGGGGGCGCGGAGAGTCACCAGGTCCACCTCCGGCAAGCGGTGGTAGGTGCCACCGGCGTGGATCAGGGTATCGAGAAACTTGCTACGCTCTCGGGTGTCCGGAAAGCAGGCGACTGCCCGGTCAGCTAGTTGGGTGCGGGCGTGGTGGGCCACGAGGCGCAAGGTGGTGATCACTGCTCCGCGCTCCAAGCGCAAACCCTGAACAGCCTCCACATGGAGTTGGCGGTAAGGCAGTTGCGCTGGAGTCTCAGCCAATTGGGCAGCGACTCTGTCCCATTCGGCCTTCACCGCTTCATACCGCTCCATCAGCTTCCGGTTCCGCTTTTGCTTGAGGAACCGGGGCCAGGCGGACTTGCGCTTGAGTCCTTCAAAGCGGGCCTTTAGTGCCGCCTCCTTGCTGCGGGCGTCCTGCAGCAAGGTTTCTACCGCAGCCAGCCGACGCTTGAGGCGAACATGCTCCGGATTGGGCACCATCCAGTCCTCGTCACCCGGCTCCACCAGGTCATGTCCGAGGATTTGGTCCAGCCCATGCCGCTCCTTCATCACCTTCAGGAAGTTCTCGATG
>DAHVXO010000075.1 GCA_027356675.1 Symbiobacteriaceae bacterium
TGGGCGGTATGTTCGGCGGCGGGTCGATGCTCCTCAACGAATTGCTGATGCAGATGGATCCGCCGAACGTCGAAGACGGGGCCATCAATAAGGTGCTGCGCCTGCTGGGCCTGCGGACCCGCAAGGCCCAACAGCCCGTAATCTTCACGATGGGCGCCACGAATTTGCCCGAAGTGCTCGACCGGGCCCTCCTGCGTCCGGGTCGCTTCGACCGCAAGATCCAGGTCGATCTGCCGGACTATGAAGGCCGGAAGGATATCATCAACTACTACCTCGAGAAGGTACGGCATGATCCGAACATGAACCTCGATCGGCTGGCCAGTGACACCATCCACTACTCGCCGGCGGAGATCAAGTTTGTGGTCAACGAGGCGGTCGTGTCCGCTCACTTCGCCGGCCGTGACATGATCACGTATAAGGACTTCAGCGCTGCCCGTGAGTTCCACGAGTGGGGCTTGCGCCAGCCGATCCGGGCGATGTCCGCGGAGGACAAGCGCCGGATCGCGTACCACGAGGCCGGGCACTGCGTCTCCATGTATTTGCTGATGCCCTACTCGCCGCCGGTCAAGGCTACGATCATCAGGCATTCGGGGTTCCTGGGGGCCGTGCAGCCCAAGCCGCTGGAAGAGCGGGTCACAATGGTCCGGGAGGAACTCCTGGCTGACATTCAGGTCTCACTGGCCAGTCGGGCGGCCGAGCGGCTCTACCTTGGCACCGAGATGACCGGCGTAAGGGGCGACCTCATCATGGCGACGCAGACTGCCGCTGCCTACCTGGGCATCTTCGGCATGGGCGGGTCCCTGTACTCGAACCTTGCCTTCGGCGAGACCAAGCCGGACGGCAAGCAGAAGGCGCAGGTGGAGAAGCTCCTGGACGAACAGTACCAGATGGTCTCCCGGCTCCTGTCGGATCACGAAGAGGCCGTTCACGCGATCGCACGGGCCCTTATCGAACGTGAAGAACTCGATAAGGACGAGATCCGTGATCTGATTGAGTCGGCCCGGGCCTCCGGTGGCGCCATCGCCGCTCACTAGGATTGGGCCTGTAGGCCAGACCAAAGCACCCAGGCAAGGGGGGCGTGTTGAAAAAGCCCCTGCCCGCCAGCCAGAGCACCTCTGCGAGCAGGTAGTGCGCAAGCGGAACGTGCGCCGTGCTCGCTGCCAAGCGGGCGACTGAGGGCGCCGCCGCTCATGATCGGTGCGGTTTGCTCACCTTCTCAAGCGCGTCGATCAGTTCCGCGTGAAAGCGCAGGTCCCGCAGCGGCAAGAGAGCACCCACTTTTTGCTGCATTGTCTCTAATTTCAGATCATCCCGATTGATCACAACGACCCGAACACCGCGACGTGCGCAGAGCGCCTCCTTCATCAGATCCCGCAGTTTTTGGCGACAGATGTGATAAAACCTTTTGCTTTCTTGGCAGGTAGAGCTAGTTCTGTACCCCCTGCGGGTATGATTTTGACACCTGGAGCTCAGTTCGGAGTGTTCAGGGACAAAACCCCGCCTAGTTCGAAAGCTTTTATCACCACAAACCGCCGGATAGCTGTGATAAAAGATTTCGAAGTATCCGGAGAGGTAGTAACAAGCGGCCCAGGGGGTTCGGACATTGTGAATACCCCCTCCAAACCAGTACGAGCACTGGTTGGCTCATGGTGGCATTCTCCGCCAGAGGTCTGGCCGGCGCAACGGTGCAGGTCGTCCCATCAGGCGGTTCAGATCCAACTGCATACTGAGTATAACAGCGTTTCGCAGGGCGCCAGTTTTTCTCGGGCCCGGTGTTCATGGTTCGCGCCGGTGGTCCCCGGCGGGTAACATAGAGTTATGGCACCCGCTGGGGATCACAACCATTTCCTTGTAACTAACGATCAGAAGTCTTCCACCATCAACACGAGAGGCGCCAGAAGCAAGACCGCTTACTGGCGCCTCATGAGTATCGCATCCTTTGTAGCGATCCTACAGGCCCAAGGGCCTGGGTGCTTTTCACATACCGTGAAACCGATGCGGCGTGACGGGAGTCAAACACTACGGATGGAGGTGCTTGCTGACTTCCCTGATTCTGCGCTATCCGGTTCCACAGGAAACATCTCCTCCAGTCACGAATGTATGTGCGAAAGTCCTGATAAAAGTGAGAGGCACATGGCGAAATATCACCGTCTGGTGGCCGTTTTGGCAGCAGTCGTGCTGGCGGTGGCCCTATCCGGGTCTGCCGCCGGCATGCTCGTTGATACGGCCGCCCACTGGTCAGCTCCGTTGATTGCAGCGCTTGAAGCAAGGGGAATCGTGTCTGGTGACGGCTTCGGGCGGTTCAACCCAGACGCGCCCTTGACGCGTGCCGAAATGGCCAAGCTCCTGGTGCTGGCGACCGGCGATGACCAGGACGCCCAGTTGCTCTCCCACTATGCCTCCAGATACTCGGACATTCCTGCCTGGCACTGGGCCAGGGGTTACATCGAGACCCTCGCTGAGTCGGCTGTGACCAGGGGCTACCCGGATGGGCGGTTCGGTCCGGCCGATACGGTAACCCGCGCCCAAATGGCCGCCTTCCTGGTGCGGGCGGCCAATCTGGCGGAGCAGGCTCAGTTGTACCGTTTGGAGCCGTCGCCGTATAAGGATGATGCTGACATTCCAGAGTGGGCACGCGGATCCGTCAACGCAGCTTTCACCTACGGACTCATGGCCGGCTCTGTTGATGGCACCTTCCGGCCGCTAGACCCCATCACCCGGGCCGAAGGGGGCGTGGCCGTTCTCCGGCTGCTGGAATACAAGGGCGGCGCCTTTGAATTGACGGGTACCCTGGTCCGGTTTGACCCGCACACCCTCAGCGGGACCGTGCGCGACGATCTGGGGCGTGAGCGGGACTTCACGATGGCCGGCGATGCACAGTACTACCGGTCGGGCATTGCGGTATCGCCGCAGGCAATCTCTCCACTTGACCAGGTCTGGCTGGTACTTGGCCAAAAGGGCGCCATGCGTTTTATGGAGGCCCGGAACTCGGACCTGATCGGGTCAAACCTGACCGTGCAGGCACAGTCAATCACGTTGACGCTCCGGGACGGCACCACCCGCACGGCTGCCGTACAGCCCGGGGCACTGGTGTATCTGAACGGGCGCCCCGCCTCGCTCAAGCAGTTGCCCAACGGCAGTGACGCATACATTGCCCTCGACCTCTCGTCGAGCGAGGTCCGGATCCTGGATGCCGTGCGGACCTCGGTTCAAGGGAGCCTTACGGGCATCGATCCGAACCGGTCTGTTGTTTTTGTTAACCCGTCCGGTTCGCCCTCCCGGATGCTGACCGTGGCCACAGACGCCCGCATCTTTCTGGATGGGAACACGGCGGGGCTGCAGGACTTGACGTTTGGGCTCAGGGTCAGAGTGGCCCTGGATGACCATGATACCGTCACCTATCTACAGGCGGAGAGGTGAGTCCCCGCATGACCAAGCCCGGAAAGCGTCTGATTGCCGGTCTGCTCCTCGCTGCCGTCGCGGGGCTCATGCCGAGTGCGACCCGGAGCCTCCCGCCCACGGCAGACCGCCTGGCACCCGCGCTGATCATGCCCCCGGCCGTCGTACGTGCCGTGAGGGAAGCGGAGATGCGGGGCGAGCAGTCTGTGGAGGTTGATTTTACGGTTGGGTCTCCGGCAGCTATGGCCGCTGCCCGGGCCGCGGTCCAGGCTGCCGGCGGCACGGTGTTGCTGGAGGACCGGGTTTACGCGCGGGCACGGATCCCGATTGCCGGTATGGAGTCCGCAGCCCTCGCTTCCGTGGTGACCGCAATGGGGGTCAACGAGCAATTCCCAGCGCCCGTCGCCGCGGGGGTCACCCTGGGCCAGGACCTGACCGCCACGCAGGCGAACCAGCTGGCCACCTCCAGCCTGGATGCCATCGCTGCCGGGGACTTCAGGCGGCAGACCGGCGTCAGCGGACAGGGCATCACAGTTGCCGTAGTGGATTCGGGGATCGACCCTGGTCACCCGGACCTGCTTCAGACGGTGGGCGGATCACCGAAGATCGTCGATTGGAAAGACTTCACAGGTGAGGGCCGCATTGAGACACCGCAGACCGTCGCCTGGCGTGATACGTATACCGCCCCCACCGGCGAGGTGTATCGCCTGCCGCTCGACCGTAAACCACCGGCCAGCCAGAGTGCCCGGTTCGGATTCTGGGAAGAGACCACAGTGCTGGGGAAGATCAACCGGGACCTGGACCGCAACGGGTCTCAGTTGGACCGTTTCGGTGTTCTGCTGGTGGATGCCACCAGGACTGGCGTCTATGATACCGTATACGTCGACACCAACAACAATGGTGATTTCAACGATGAAGAACCGTTGCGGGTGTTCCGGGCCAGTCAAGACGTTGGCAAACTGGGAGCCCTGCGCGAAGGCCGCCTGGCTGCGCGGCGCTTGAACTTCGTAGTCGCCGACTTGGATCCGCGGGGCCAGTATGTCACTCTCGGCTTCGACGGCGAAGGCCACGGCACGGAAGTGGCCGGGCTGCTCGCGGCGTACAGTGCCGAAGGCTTTGTCGGCGTGGCGCCAGGTGCCCAACTGATGGCGCTGAAGGCCGCCTCCTCCGCCGGTGATGCCAACTGGTACAATATCTCATCTGCGATCAAGTATGCGGCTGAGCATGGCGCTGCCATCATCAATGTCAGCATCGGCGGTCTGGCTGCTGCGTCCCGCTACGACAGCACTGCATCGGAGCGGCTCAACCAGATTGCGCGGCAGTACGGGGTGCTGATCATCCTGGCCGCAGACAATACGGGTCCTGGGCTATCCAGCGGCACGACCCTGGGGAGCCCGTCGGAAGTGCTGTCTGTGGGCGCCTACTATTCGCCTGCGATGTGGAAACGCGACTTCGGCTATGTGGTCCCCAGCGAAGGGGTATGGATGCTTTCCGGTATGGGGCCACGCTCTGACGGCTCGTATCTGCCGGGACTGATTGCCCCCGGCGGCAGTCCCACGACTGCACCGCGCTGGGTGCATCTCAGCGGGTATACAACCGACGCGGGAACCAGCATCGCAACCCCCCATGTCAGCGGCGCCGCGGCCCTGCTGATGGAGGCCGGTAAGCGCAGTGGCGTCCACTACGACCGGCTGAGCGTAAAGCGTGCTTTGGAGATGGGGGCTCGGCCCATCCCGGGAGTGGGGACGTACGAGCAGGGTTACGGATTGATTGCCCTCCCCGCTGCGTTTGAGCGGCTGAAGCAGATCAATTCCCTGCCCGCCTTGACTACCCGCACCCAGGACGGCAACGGTGGGCTGTTGGCGCGCTCCATCCACCCCGGTAACAGCGAGTTCTGGCTGACGAATCTAGAAGCCGATTTGACCCGAGTCAGCGTCGTCAGCTCTGAAGACTGGGTCCGGACTACCTACAGTTCGCTGACGCTGCCGCCCAACGTCCCGCGCAGGCTGCCGCTGCAGGTGCAACCGCCGACGGAACCCGGCGTCCACAGTGCATTCCTGACCATTCACGAGCAGGACACATTTGGCCCGTCCACGACCATCCCCATCACGTATGTTCAGCCCCAACAGTTCCAGCCTGGCCCAGAGCCCGCCTTCTTCACCACGGACCGTCTCGAAGTGGCTCGCTTCCGCCGTTACTTCTTCGCCATCGATCCTGGTGCCGCCGGTTTTACCGTCACCACGCGGGCACTGGCCGGGCTGCAGGGGACGGCTCAGGGCACCGTGCGGGTCCAGATTTTCCGGCCCGACGGCCAGGCGGTGTTCCAATCGGCCGACATTGGTGCACGCGGCAGTGGCCTGACGGCCTTCTTCCAGACGAACGACCCGGTCCCCGGGACGTGGGAAGTCGTCGTAACGGCTCTGCCGGACAGTGAAGGCGGCGACCTCAACGCTAGCTACACTTTGGAGGCGCATATGCGCGCGGGGTTCCTCCCGTCGGCTCCGCTCCGGATTACGCGCACGCCAGGCGATGCACCCCGGCAGTCTCTGTGGCTCGTGAACACCAAAGCGCCTTTTACCGGAAACGTCCAGGCCATCGGCCTCTCCAAGGTGGATCCCAGCCAACCCTGGCGTGTTCTCCAAAGGGTGAATGTGGTTGATGATTTCACTCTGAGCGAAGCCGTCGGGAGGATTCGGCTGGAGATCAGCAATCCCGTTCCTTCCGATCTGGATCTTGACCTGGAACTGTACCGGTATGACCCCCAATCCCCTGGCGGCTATACGTTGATCCGCCAGTCGCTTACCCGCGCAGCGAGTAATGAGTCGATCGAGATCGCCAACCTGCCCTCCGGGCGCTACCAGGTAAACGTTGCTGCCAACGGCGTGTTGCCCGCACGCCTGCAGTACCAATATCGCCGGCTGATGGCCGTGGAAGGATACCAACTCAGCGTAGACGACCCGGTGCGCAAGCACGACCTGGGCGAAGCCTGGTCGCCAACGTTGGTCATCGCTAACCCGCCGGCACCAGGTCGCTACTTCGGGACGCTGCTGGTCCGAGACGCGGAGGGGAAACAGACGCTGGGGTGGATCCCCTTTGAGGTGTCGGTGGGTCAGCCGGCGCTCACGGTTGAGGCGCTCTCACCGCAACTGACCCTTGGCCGGCCGTCCAATATTGACCTGGCGGTACGTGACAGCCGCACAGGCGCACCCGTTGACGTAACCATGACCGTGGATGGTCAGGTATACACGACCCGGAGCGGGCAGGTCTCCCTCACGGTCCAGCCGGCCGGGACCGACGTTGTGCTGCAGGTAGAGGTGAACCAGCCGGCCTATCAATTCTTGCAAACCGAGATTCACCTGGCTGCGCACGCGGCATGGGCCCCTCATCCGACCGGATTGGGCGGGGGTGAGGAGAACGCCATCTGGCGCCGTAAGGTCCGATCGCAAATGCCGTAGTGGAGTTGAAACGGTCATGCCCAGCCGCCGCGGACTTATCCTTGTAGTCGATGACCAGGCAGGGGTTCGCCGCTTGATTCAGGAAGTCTTCCGGGAAGTCGGGTACCGGGTTGCGACGGCCACCAACGGCCAGGAGGCGCTGGCCGCGGCCGCCGCCTACGCCCCATCTGCCGTCATCTTGGACATGAAGATGCCGATTATGGACGGCCTGGAGACGCTGCGGGTTCTGAAGGCGGCTCAGCCAAAGCTCCTGGTCGTGATGATGACAGCTGTGGGCGATGGCGACCAAATCAACGAGGCGCTCAGCAGCGGCGCGCATTCGTGCGTGAGCAAACCATTTGACGTTTTCGCGTTGCGCAAGCTGGTGACTGATGTGCTCGACAAGGAGGGGAAGGCATGACCGAAGCATTCTTGCGCATTCGGATGTCGATGCATGACGCCCACTACGGCGGCAACCTCGTAGACGGGGCACGGGTCTTGGGGCTGTTCGGCGATGCTGCCACTGAACTGCTGATTCGGGGCGATGGCGATGAGGGGCTGTTCGTCGCCTATGATTCCATCGAGTTCAAGGCCCCGGTTTACGCCGGGGATTACCTGGAAGTGAGGGCTCGCATCACGCGCGTTGGAAACACCTCGCGTGCTATGGCCTTCGAGGCCTACAAAGTAATTGCGGCCGACCCCACGCTGCAGCAGCCGTCGCGGGCCGTGGTCCTTGACCAGCCCCTGCTCGTCACGCGGGCCACTGGCACGTGCGTCGTTCCCAAAGCGTTTCAGCGGCCGGCGCAATAGCCTGGTGCTGGAGCGAAGGAGGTTTCACCTATGGAGAAATTGGTCATCACAGTTGCGGCGGTGGGGGCTGAAGTCACCAAGGCGCATAACCCGCATCTCCCGGTTACGCCTGAGGAGATCGCGTTGGACGCGGCTCGTTGTCGGCAGGCCGGGGCAGCCATGGTCCATGTGCATGGCCGTCTGCCGGATGGAACACCAACCCAATCGGCGGATGTGTACGCAGAGATCATCAAGCAAGTTCGGGCGCGCTCGGACATCATCATCCAAACGTCGACCGGCGGCGCGGTGGGCATGACGGCCGACGAGCGGCTGCAGCCGGTGCGGCTCAAGCCGGAGATGGCCTCGCTGACGACTGGGACGGTCAACTTTGGACGCGATGTCTTTCTCAACCCACCCGAGTTGATTGAGCACTTCGCTCGCACCATGGTGGAGAGCGGCGTCGTGCCAGAGATCGAAGCGTTCGACGTCGGGCACATCGCCAACGCACTGGCGCTCGTGAAGCAGGGGCTGTTGACCCTGCCGCTCCACTTCGATTTCGTCATGGGTGTCCCTGGCGGGGTCGCACCCACCGTCCGGCACCTGCTGCACATGGCGGAGTCGCTTCCCGAGGGGTGCACCTGGTCGGTGGCCGGCATCGGGCGGGCCCAGCTCCCGCTTGCAACCGTGGCGATTGTGATGGGCGGGCACGTGCGGGTGGGCTTGGAGGACAACCTCTTCTACACCAAGGGCGTGCCCGCGACCAACGAGATGCTGGTGGCACGGGTCGTGCGGATTGCCACCGAGCTCGGCCGTGAGGTGGCAAGTCCGGCCGAGGCAAGGAGGATATTGCGAATCCCTGAGCGAAACCACTAGTTTAGTTGCCACCGGCGAGAATGTAGAAGCGACCGGAGTGGAGGGGGGGTGGCCAACGTGATCGTGTCGGCCAGTACGACCTTTGCCATCCGTTGTCCACGGTGCGGCAAGCTCGAACTCGCCCCCGTCTCGCGCTTTGCGTTTGGCAAGGGACGTTCCGTCAAGGTCGCATGTTCGTGCGGGGGCCACACGCTCACTACCGGCACCAAGCGCGGACAGGTCTTCCTCCAGGTCCCCTGCTATCTGTGTGATGGCCTCCACTTTCTCTACTACTCACCCAAGCAATTCTGGAACGCCAAACTTGAAGAGGTCTCCTGTGTGGAGACCAGCTTGCAGCTTGGCGTCTTCGGTTCGCTCCCGGAAGTGGAGCAGTACGCCCGTCCCGGTGGCGGCGAACTGGAGCGCCTCTTGGAGGACTCCGCCTTCGACGACTACTTTGACCATCGTGAGGTCATGTACCAGATGCTCGCCCGGATTCACACCCTGGCTGCGGAAGGGAATGTGACCTGTGCGTGCGGGAATCATAAGCTGGCGATTGATATTTACCCTGACCGATTGGACCTTACGTGCGGAGACTGCGGGCGGCACAAGTCGGTTTCGGCCCGCAGCGATGCGGACCTGGCCGAGTTGGAACGCACGGCCCGGATTGAAGTGGGCGGGGACTCGCCTGGCCGCCGCAAGGGCCACAAAAAGTGACGAACAGGCCGGTGTACGCCGGCCTTTGTGCTTTCCTTGGCGGTAACCGTATGGTAGTCTTTGTATCGGAAAAAGGTACACTGTCCAGAAAGGATTGATCCAAGTGAAGTTTTTCATCGACACTGCCAACGTGGACGAGATTCGTGAAGTGGCGTCGTGGGGAGTGTTAGATGGGGTCACCACGAACCCTTCGCTCGTGGCGAAGGAAGGCCGGGATTTCAAGCAGGTGCTGCGCGAAATCCTCGAAATTGTCAACGGGCCCATCAGCGCCGAGGTCGTGAGCCTGTGGGCCGATGAGATGGTCGCCGAGGCCCGGCAGTACTACGAGATGCACAAGAACGTGGTCATCAAGCTTCCGACCACCGAAGAGGGCCTGAAGGCCTGCGCCAAGTTGAGCGACATGGGCGTTCGCACCAACCTCACGTTGGTGTTCTCCGCCAATCAGGCGCTCCTTTGCGCTCGGGCCGGTGCCGCCTTCGTCAGCCCGTTCGTCGGACGGCTGGAGGACATCAGTGAGGACGGGATTCAGCTGGTCCAGGACATCGCTGAAATCTTCGACATCCACGATATCGAGACGGAAATCATCTCGGCCTCCATCCGTACGCCCATGCACGTGACAGATAGCGCCAGGGCTGGAGCGCACATCGCAACCATTCCCTATAAGATTTTCACACAGATGCTCAAACACCCGCTCACCGATGCGGGCATTGACCGATTCCTGAAGGACTGGGAAGCCGCGAAGGGTAAGGTCTAGTGGGTCTAAGCCGGTGTGGACAAGTCCATACCGGCTTCACTATTTTTGTAGGTAGATTGACAATTTCAATTGGATAGGCCCGAAGAATCTATCGCGGAGGCTCCTGTCTTCCACTGTAGAATGAGAGTGTGGGAAGATCGCGCCGAGCCACACATAGAGGGGGAGCTTGGATGGATCGAGAGTTGGCCCTGGAATTGGTGCGCGTGACTGAGGCGGCTGCTGTGTCAAGTGCACGGTGGATGGGGCGGGGTGACAAGATCAAAGCCGACCAGTTGGCGGTGGACGCCATGCGGGCGGGGTTTGACGCAGTCCAGATTGATGGCCTCGTCGTGATCGGCGAAGGTGAGATGGATGAGGCCCCGATGCTCTACATCGGCGAGAAGGTCGGCGCCGGCGGCGTTGCCGTGGACGTGGCTGTTGATCCCCTGGAGGGCACGAATCTGGTGGCCAAGGGTCTGAACGGCGCCATTGCCGTCGTGGCCGTCGCACCAAGTGGGTGCCTGCTCCACGCCCCGGACATGTACATGCAGAAGATTGCCGTCGGTCCCGACGCCAAGGGCTGCATCGACATCACGGCCTCCATCTCGGCCAACCTGCGCTGGGTGGCACGGGCCAAGGGCAAGGATGTAAGCGACCTCACCGTGGTGATTCTCGATCGGGACCGTCACAAGGGCATCATCCAGGAGTGCCGGGAGGCGGGTGCCCGGATCAAGCTCATCTCCGACGGTGACGTGGCGCCGGCGGTTGCGACAGGCATCGGCGACACGGGCGTAGACATGCTACTGGGCACCGGCGGGGCGCCAGAGGGCGTTCTGGCAGCCGCCGCGCTCAAGTGCCTCGGTGGCGACATGCAGGCCCGGCTGACGCCCGCTGACGAGAAGGAGTTTGAGCGGTGCAAGGCGATGGGACTCGCGGATCCCAACCAGGTGCTCCGATTGGATGACCTGGTGAAGGGGGACGACATCTTCTTTGCCGCCACGGGCATCACCGATGGCGATTTGCTGCGGGGCGTCCGCTATGTCGGGCACCAACTCGGGAGAACGCACTCGATTGCCCTGCGCTGCCATACCGGAACGATCCGGTTGATCGAAGCGACTCACCGCCTGGACCGCAAGCCCGGGTGGGTCACCGGCCACCAGGCGAAGGGGATTTGACCAGCTTGTCATGAGGGGGACCGGCGCCGCATATGCTTCGCCCATGCACCTTTCGGGGGTGGGCAGGTGGAGCGGCCGCCGGTCCTTTTGTTTGTCCTGACGTTTCTCGGGGTAGGGTTCCTGGCGATGGCTGTGGTGTTGGGCTGGGGGCATGCCGAGCGGGGGCGCCTGCAGGCCGTCCCGCCACCGGTCAGCCCGATTGCCGCGCCCGCACTGCCAAGTAGCCCCCCACTCATGTACAACTGGCCGGTGTTGGCTCCCATCAGTTCGTATTATGGCCCGCGCTCGGGGCGGATGCACTCGGGGATCGACCTGGCGGCCAATCAGGGGGACCCGGTCCGGGCGGCCCGGGAGGGCAAGGTCCTGGTGGCCGGCACCCTGCCGGGATACGGGCTTACGGTTATTCTCACGCACCCGGACGGCTCTCGCACCCTGTACGCGCACAACTCACGGCTGTTGGTGCACTCCGGGCAACTGGTGCATCGGGGCGATCTGCTGGCGCTGG
>DAHVXO010000121.1 GCA_027356675.1 Symbiobacteriaceae bacterium
CCAGCGAGGCGACTGGCCCGGGCTCGCCGCCCCGCCAGTGCTCATCGTAGGCCATGATGTAAATCTGGTCGGCAATCTGCCCCAGAGCCACATAATCGGTGGCGCCACCCCACCCGGTGCGGGTGTCGCTGGTCTTCGCCGCCACCGCCACGGTCAGGGTCATGTGCTGGGCCTGCAGTTCCTGCTTCAACTGCTTGAGGAAGGCCGTATACGCCTCCCGGTCGGTCTCGGGAATGTTCTCAAAATCGATCTGGATACCGGCGGCGGGCAGTGCGATCGCCTTCGCCAGCATCGCCTTGATCACCCGGTCCCGGATGGTCGCGTCCGTCAGGATCGCATGGGCGGTCTCCTTGTCGAACGCCCCGTTGGTCAGGTTTCCGAAGAGCAGGATCCGCTTTTGCTGGCCGGTGATGCCCCGCACGATCTCCTGATCCTGGCCGACCAGATTGCCCTGGCGGTCCAGCCCGTAGCCAAACAGCACGATCTGATCCATGTGTCCGGCGCTGCGCTTGATGACTTCCAGCGAACTGCGGTCATAATCCACGTAGTAGCCGGCAATCCAGAAGCCGTCGCCGGGGCCGGCGGTGTCTAGCGGCTGGTCCAGGTAGGCCCGCATCCAGAGCGGGTCCAGCAGATTCGCCGCCCCGAACCGCCGCCCAACTTCGTAGGCGCCGAAGGCGACCGCAGGCAGCATCGCCAGCATGAGAACAAGCACGGCCCAGAGCACCCACGTCGGGCGCCGTCGTGGTGCGCGGCCGGGAATCTCGACCTGCATGGGTTGTGACACGTCTATTCCACCTCAGCGCGTAGATCGGGCCATCCCGATAAATTCGCTGAGATGAACGATCGATCCTCTGTGCAATTTTAGGTATAAGAAAACCCCCCTGCGGCGGGGGGGGGGAAGGGACTGTACGCTGGTTACCGCAACTCCGTCGGCACGACGGCGTCCACCAGACCGATGACGACGGCGGCCAGGGCTGCGCCCCACCAGCTGACGCGCAGCCAGCCGGGAAAGAGCGCACCCGTCAACCAGATCACCACCGCAGCCGTGATGAAGCTGATAAAGCCCCGGCTGCTCGGCGATGCGCCCCGTCCGAGCACTGCCTGTACGGCCCAGCCGAGTGCGGCGATCACCAGGGAGGCCCCCAGTGCGCCCCAGAACCCGGATACGGCTACACCCGGTGTAATCCAGGCGACCAACATGAGGACGAGGGCGGAGATCACGAAACGTACGACGGCACCGAGCATGCGACCCGTCACCTCCTTTTCCTGCTGCTCATAGTGTTGTCAAGCGACAAAACGATTATTCGCGCCGCGATTTCCCTTGCGTGCCATGGGGTGCCGTGCTAAAATACTCGTGTTTGGAGGTGAGGAAGTTGGCTAACATCAAGTCCGCTATGAAGCGTGCCCTGACATCAGTAAAGCGTCAGGAGCGCAATAAGATGGTCAAATCCGGCCTCCGGACGCAGGTCCGCAAGTTTAACGAGGCGTTGACCCCCGCTTTGTTGAATCAGGCGTTCTCGGCGCTGGATACGGCCGCCGCGAAGGGCGTCATCCACAAGAACACCGCCTCGCGCAAGAAGTCACGGCTGGCCAAGAAGCTGGCCGCTACCCAGGCGTAGTTCCACCCAACGGCAGGTAAGCCCGCTGTGAATGCAAGTTCACAGCGGGCTTTTTGCGCGGTTTGCCCGGCGTTCAGTTCATGAGTTCGACTACCAGAGTCTCGAGGGTAAGCCGGGCGTCGAAACCGGATTTCATGGCCAGATCCGCCTCCAGCAGTTGGCCCAGGGCCGCTGCGATCCGGTCCCGCGGGTACTTCCGTAGGCCGGAGACCATCTTCTCATACGGGTACGGCTTCATCTTTGCCATAGCAGGCCCCTCGCGCAGCGAGACACCCCGAGCGGCCAAAGCCTTGACCACCAGCATCTGCCGGAAGTGGCCCGTCAGGGCTGCCAGCAGCTGGAGGGGATGGTCAATCTCCAGCAGCAGCCGCTCCAGCAGGGTCAACGCCCGGGCCCGCTGCTTTAACATGACCGCCTCGGTCAGGTGGTAGAACTTCGCCTCAGCGACGCCGCCCACGGCCGCATCGACGTCCGCCGTGGCGATCTCCCGGGCGGCACCGACGTAAATGGTCAGCTTGAGCAGTTCCGAGTCGATCAGGCGCAGGTCGGTGCCCGTCTTCTCCAGCAGGAGGCGGGCCGCCGGGTCGCCCAGCCGCTTGCCATAGGACTGGCAGCGGGCCTGAGCCCACATGGCGGCATCCTGCTCCTTCAGCTGTGCGCAGTCCACAGCACCGCCGGTGGCGATGACCGCCTTGGTCACCTTACGGCGGCTGTCAACGGTCTCGCCGACAAGGAAGACCAGGCAAGTAGAGCGGGCCGGGCTCTTGAGATAGGCAACCAACGCCTCGTCGGCGCCGCCGGTCTTCTCCGCTTCGGCCTCTCCATCCTCCACGGCCTTGCGGGATGCCGCGAAGATCGGGCAGTCGCGCACAACCACCAACCGACGCTCGGCAAAGAACGGGTGCGTCTGCGCCGTGATGAGCGCCCGCTGCAGCTGGTCCGGGCCGGGGTCGAAGACGTGCAGGTTGAAGTCGGCGGTCTCCGGCTGGACGACGACCGCCCGGATCGCCCGGTACAGTTCATCCTTCAGAAACGGCTCGCCGCCGTACAGAAGATAGACCGGGCGCACGGACCCCGACCGAATCTCCGCCATGGCCTCTGGGTGGTTCACCCGCATCCCTCCGATTCATCGCCTGTTAGGTTTCTGTTCGCCGGTGATGACTCCTGCAGGACTGGCAGGCCTTTGACCCGAAATCCCTAAGGTCGGAACAGCCGGAACACGGTTACGAGGGGGTTTGGTGGTGCGTCGGGGCCCTGCCGTTCTCCTGCTGCTCATCCTGCTCGCTGCCGCCGCCTACGGTGCCCAACGGGCCATGGCCGATGGCTGGAAGCGCCTTACGGGATTCGCACCCATATACTTGAAGGCTCCAAGACCGTCCACCGGGTCCCCGCAACTGGCGGGCCGGCTGGTCCTGGTCATCGTCCCCGGGCTCCGTACGGATGATGCGCCCTTCCTCCCCACCCTGGACTGGCTGCGCCGGCAGGGTGCGGGACTGACGCTTTCGGTTCCGGCACCGGGGTATCCCGTGCCCGCGGCGGCGACACTGCTCTCTGGCGCCTTGCCGCGCCATCACGGCGTGCTGCCTGGTCCGGTGCGCAGGGCGCTGCCAGTTGACAGCCTGCCTGCGGCGGTGCAGCGGGCGAAGCTGACCACCGGCGGGGTCGGGGATGCAGATCTGGGCGCCCTGGTTGGTTCAGCGGCCGGCACCTGGCTCGATGCCGACACCCCCGCCAAGATCGCCGAGGCGGCGCGGGCGTTGCTGGCGCCGTCCGGACCACGGCTGATCATCCTCGGGTTGGATGGGTTCCACCTACAGACGCACAAACTGGGGAGTGCGGATCGGAGTCAACCGGAGTACCGGGATGCCCTGGCCGACCTCGATGCCTTGCTGGTGGACGCCCTGGCGCCTGTCGACCTCAAGACCACGGCGGTGGTCGTGGTTGGCACGGCGGCGACGGGGGCGGATGGGCGCCATCGCCTGGAGCAGCCCGTCCCGCTGATTATGGCCGGAGCCGGTATCCGCAAGGATTACCGGGGTGCAGCCTCCCTGGTGGACGTGGCATCCACGGCTGCCGCACTCCTGGGCGCCCCGGCGCCGCTACAGAGCAGCGGGCGGCCACTGGTGGAGGCGCTCCAGGTGGACGGGCGCCAGGCGGATGTGCTGATGCAGCGCAACCTGGCTGTCCGCAAGGCGTTCACGGATGCAACCCTGCAATCGCTGGGTGTGGCCGAGCCCGTCGCAGACCCGCCCGGGACGGCTACCGAGGCGCCGGCCTACGTGGGGGCGCTGGAGCAGCGTGTCCAGGAGGCCCAGTTCGCCCTGTGGAAGACGCTGCTCGTGCAGCGGCTGCCATACCTGGGGGGCGCGCTGCTGGTGCTCCTGCTGTACCTTTTTGTGGCCTTGCGCCAGCCGTTCGGCGGCCCTCTGTTGCTGGGGATCCTGACGTACCAGGTCGTCTTTCACGGGTTGTTCTTCCTGTGGGGCGGGCGGTATTCGGCCGCCATGGTCGGGTTGGAGCACATGGAGCGGACGCTGCCGGCCGGTCTGGGGCTGCGGACCGCCATCGGTATGACGGTTGCAGTTGTGGTGACGGGGTTCTTCCTCTCCCGGCGGAACTTCAAGCATGGTCCTTACCTATCCGCGGCGACGCTGCATATGGTGCTGAGCACCTGCGCCGTGGTGGCTTTGCCGGTGGTCGGTGCCCTGGTCTTCGTCGGTTGGGACTTCCCCGTGGCACTGCCGGCGCCGGGGCTGCTCGTCTGGTATTTCGTGGCGGCCCTGCAGGTCGTCGTCATCGGGTATATGGGGCTGATTTGGGCCATGATCGCCGTGTGGAGCGTCCGGTTTAGCCGCCGGGTCTGGCCGCGCAAGGAGATCGGCGACCCCGAGGTCAACGCCGACAAGGTCGTGCGGGCGCGTGCCCTGCGCCGGTCAGTCCGAACCCAGCGGCCGCCGGGGCCGCAGGCGGGCCGCCGGGGCCGCAGCCATAGAAAGGGTGAGATTGGTGGAGCTCTTACGGACGACCCGTGATTTGCGCGACGCGGTTGGCTCGGCGCGTGCGGCCGGCAAGCGCATTGGCTGCGTCCCCACGATGGGATATCTCCACGAAGGCCACGCCACCCTGATGCGGGAGGCGCACATGGAGTGCGACTTCGTGGTGGTGACGATTTTCGTCAATCCGACGCAGTTTGGGCCCAATGAAGACTTTGAGCGGTACCCGCGTGACCTCGAGCGGGATGCGGCCATCTGCCGGTCGGTGGCAGTGGATGCGATTTTCGCACCCGACGTGATGGAGATGTACCCGGAGCGGCCTCTCCTCACGACGGTACGGGTGGCGGGCCTGACTGAGACCCTCTGCGGCGCCTCCCGCCCCGGCCATTTTGAGGGCGTGGCGACCGTGGTGGCCAAGCTGCTCAACATCGTGCGGCCGGATGTGGCGTACTTTGGGCAGAAGGATGCCCAGCAGCTGGCGGTTGTCCGCCAGATGGTGGCGGACCTGAACATGGACTTCGTGGCGATTCGGGGAGTACCGATCGTGCGAGAGCCGGATGGTCTGGCTCGCAGTTCCCGCAACGTTTACCTCACGCCGCCGGAGCGGGAGGCGGCGCCGATGCTTTACCGGTCGCTTCAGATGGCTGAGACGCGGGTGCGGGCGGGCGAGCGGAACATGCGGGCGCTGGCGCAGGCCATGCGCAGCCTCATCGGCACGGAGCCGCTGGCGAATATCGATTACGTGGAGATTGTCGATGCACAGACGCTCCAGCCCATCGAGCGCCTGGAGCGGCCGGCTTTGGCGGCCCTGGCGGTGAAGTTCGGGCGGACCAGGCTCATTGATAACTGTACGCTGGAGCCCTGAGGGGTCTAATCCGAGCGTCACCCAGGCAAGAATCCAGCGGTGGGCGAAGAGCCCTTCCTCATCCGAGCGAGTGCCTTGCAGTTGCTCAGGGGGCGGATCCAGCACGTCCAGGGTCACCAGGGAGATGGAGACTGAGATACTGCAACTGTTTTTCATCACCACTGAGTGAAATAAAAAAGAGTTGAAGTTCCAGAGCACGACTATCGCTGAGCGAATAGCCTGTACCGCTGTCCCACAACTCTCTTATTCCGTTTTTACTATACCGCACACCGCCACACCCGTCAAGTGGCGCTGTCCGCAGTCTTATGATTTGAAATGTTGCCTTTCATGGTTATGATAGGGGCGGTTAACGACTTCCGTAGGGAGAGGGGACTAACGTGCCCGTATGGTCACACGAACAGAAGTACATCTACTTCCGTCTGCGCCGCTTCGTGACCGAATCTCGTTGGGAGATGAAACGTCTGCCCATAGCTGGGACTCGGGATTTGATTCAGGAAGTCCTGCGTTCGATGGAGCCCGTAAGCAAGGACAACACTGCCCTACTGCTCGGGGAATTGCGACAGCGATTGCAAACCAACCCCATATTCGCGTTGCCCTCTCTGCAAAGGGATCGCGAAGTGCTGTTGTCGATCCTTGGCAAAGAAAACGCGGAGAAGCAACCGGAAACCAAAGTACTTATCTCCTGTTTCTTCAAACAACTCAACGGGACTGACTTGGTCGGCCTGCACGTCGACGCTCTGCGGGCTCTTTTGGCCCAGAAACCCTTCCCGTACGACGACGTGGACACGGTGCTCGCCAGTCTATGCCTGGAACTCATTCACAGCGGTTACTCGCTGGCGTTCTTCAAGCGGTCCCTGGGAGCTGCACCAGACTGGACCCAAACGCTTCCCGATTACCTCCTGCAAATCGCCTCTCAGCTAAAGCAGTATCACCATCGCCAGTTCTCCATCTTCTTCAAAATGACCCTCCCAAGTGAATTTGTGGACCTCTCGGCCATTCAGGATGTCGAGCCGCTGACGGAGGTCCCAGTGGACCTTCTAGGGTGCCAAAACCTCGAAGAACTGAGGTCGTTCCTCGGCACCGGCGCATCCACCGTTCGCGTCCGGCGTCAGGCCGCCGACGTGCTTCGCGCGGCAGAGGAGGCACGTACCGAACTCGGCCGTCTCACCGATGTCTTTCGCCTAAATCGTACGACGTACGACCCATCGATCAGCGATCAGGTGCTCGTTTTCGATCCGCTGACCTGCACTTGCCAGACGGAATCGGTGTCCGACCTTCCCTACCACCCGATTCGGGTCTTGGTGACCGACTTTTTTCCACTATCGACCAGCCCCGACTTGGACCCGTCGTCACGTGATGGCGTGTTCCGATCTCTTTACTGGCTCCGCGCGGCGGAAAGCGCTTCATCGCCCGAGAGTAAGCTGGTCGCGATGTGGATAGCGACCGAATTCCTCTTTCCCCAGCGCAAATCGAGCCTGGATCCCGTCTTAGAGTTCGTCCCCAGCTTCCTGCAGCTGTATTACGTGCCAATGACCATGGGTTATCTCTCCCAGTCCTTGGATTTCTTGGCCAAGAAAAACCGCTCCAACGAACTAGTGTTGAAGCCACCCCGGACCGTCGGCACTGGCTATAACCACGACCTGGCTCATCATTTATTGACGCAAACACGACCCATTCTGGCGGCCATCGAGAAGGACGACATCCTCGTGCGGGACGTGACCACGTTCTGCGTGATGATGAACACCCGTGGGGCTCTTTACCAGATGCTTCAGGACTACGAACAACAGGTAACCAATGACATCCGCAGGATTTATCGGTATCGGAACCTGCTTGTGCACGAAGCGGCCCTATCCAGTCAAACGGTGTTTCGCTGTATCGACCGCCTGAACATCTTCACCAGTACAGTCCTTAACGGAATATTGTATGACCTCCGACGATCCCCCAGACTGACCCTCCAGGAGGTTCTCACTAGCCGCAAAGAGGCCTGCTCGCAGTATAAGCAGAAGCTGGAGAAGCGGGCAGCAAAGGACATCATGGCCGAAGCCGTGCAGCCTCCGCTACTCTTCTCTCCGTGATCCTGGCATCCTAATTGCGGGTCGAATCACTTGGTCCATTACCGTCAGGCGGCAACGAGTGCTTGGTGCGGATTGTCAGTGACGCAATCATATGCACTCACCACGCGAAAAGCCATCTGCGCCCGGAGAGACCAATCGGCCGGAAGTCGCCGTCCTGAGGTTCACCTCTGGCGCCGGAAACCACGAATGACTGCCCATCCGTCTTGGCGATGACCGTCCCGTGCCGGTCCGTCCGGTAGACGCGCGCCCCCGCTTCGGCGAGCCGGCGGAGCGTAGCCGCGTGCGGATGTCCAAATGGATTGCCGTTCCCAACCGAGATGACTGCCCAACGTGGCTGGACCGCCTTCAAAAACGAGTGTGTCGTACTGGAACCTGACCCATGGTGCGACACCTTCAGGAGGTCAGCTCGCAGCGGTACCCCTTGGGCGACGAGCTGCTCCTCCACCACCGCCTCAAGGTCGCACGTGAAGATGGCGGCGACCTGGCGATACACGAGCCGAAAGGCCAGGCAGTTGCTATTATCGTCCGAGCGCGTGCCCACGATCAGCTCCGCCTGTGGGTTGAGGACTGCCATCGATACCTCCTTCCCAAGGCGGATGGTCTCCCCGGCCACGGGCTGACGGATCGGCAGTCCCTTGCGTGCGGCGACCGCCAATGCCTCAAGGTATCGAGTCTCAGTCGGGTTGCGGTCACTCTTGAGCACCACACCGACCGGGATGCCTCCCAAGACGGATGCCCCACCACCGGCGTGATCCTGGTCCGGGTGGGTGAGTATGAGGTAGTCAAGCTGCTTGATGCCTTGAGACGCCAGGTAGGGAAGAATGACCTCCGCACCTGCGTCGTAGCCTTTGCGTCCGCTTTTCGCATCCGGTGGAACGTAAGCGCCGGCGTCCACGAGCACGGACACCCCGCCCGGAGCTTGGATCAGGACAGCGTCCCCCTGCCCGATATCGATGAAATGGACCTGGAGGAGATCCGGTGGATCCGCCAGTGCCCAGCGCCATGTCAGCGTTGTCGATACGGTGAGGGCCATCACGGATACCAGCCCGAGCTTGGCACGATGTGCACGCTTACGCCACCAACCAATCGCACCAGGCATCGACCCGGCCAGCCAGCGTCGGCAGGACGGCACCGAAACGACCGCAATGACCAGATACCATGCCAGTACCCCAGCGATGGGCAACCTGCCAACCTCGAGGTAAGCGCCGGGAACCGCCGCCATGAGTTTAACGAGGGTGACGAGCAGCCAAAGGCCCAGTCTGACGGGCCAGGTCAGGATCTGGGCTACTGGGAGCAGTGCAAGACCCACAAGCGCGGATATCATGCCCACCTGCACCACCCATTCCAGAAATGCGAGGACCAGCAGGTTGGCGAGCGGTGCAATCGTTGAGAAAAAACCAAAGATGTGGAGGCTTATGGGCTCCACCAGCAACTGGGCAGCGATTGTGACGGACAGCCCGGCGGCCAGCCACGGACCGACCCTGCTCCCGAACCACCTGGATGTGCGCAGGGTGAGCCACGCCTCGATGCGCCTCGCGAACAGGAGAATCCCCAGCGTAGCGCTGACGGAGAGTTGAAATCCCAGATCGAACAGCAGCGCGGGCTGAGCGAGCAGGAGAACGAACGCGGCGACGCCCAGGGTGTTCAAAGCATTCCGTTCACGCCGCAGGACATCGCCCAGCAGGACGAGCATGGCCATCAGGCCTGCACGGAGGACTGAAGGACCGGCGCCGGTCAGAAAGACGAAGAAGACCACCAGCGGTATGGCCACGGCTGATGCCCACCGTTGTGGAACGCCGGTCCTGCGCAAGATGCCA
>DAHVXO010000154.1 GCA_027356675.1 Symbiobacteriaceae bacterium
CAGCCCCCAAAGGCCGGCGAAACGGCGCACTCCTTGGGCACGACCGTGCCAAACGTGGGCACAAGCACCTTGATGTCGGCGGTGCTCTGCGTGGTGATGCATAGCTGAATCGTACAGCAAACATTGGGCTCCCCCGTCGAGCCGCCGTTGTTGACCGGCTGCACCGTGCAGATGCACGTCCCGCGCACGTCGCAGGTCACATCGGTCCCCGGCGGTGCACAGAGCACGACCCGCTTGGGGAACGCAATCCTGCGAATCACGTGCACCGGGTTTGCCCGCGGTGATGGCACGATCGTGATCCGCAGCGCCAGGTCGACCTGGATCGAGACCAACGACAACCCTTCCGAATCCGCGATGGGCTCCCGGTCCAGCACCTCCGTGCAGGTCACTTCGGTGATGTCACACCCGGTGACCTGTGCCCCTGGTCCGAGGTCCGGGACAAAGAAGCACCGTTCGAGCACATCCTCCTGAAAGCAGAAATCAAAAACCTTCCTCGCCTCGATCACCACAATCTCCCGCACGGGCGGGGTGCGGCCATCCCGCACCGGCCCGGGCACGACTGACTCGTGCGATCCACCCGCCATGGGCGGTAAGTACTGGGACACCAATCTGACCCTCCTTTGCAGAGGCTTGGTTCGCGCATATGTGTGGGCTGGGATGCCACAGGATATGAAGCTCGCCCCAAATCGGTGCTTGGCCCGGCCGGGACTTTTTTGCTCACACCTCCATGGCCTGCGCATACCATGTCGTACCTCATCCTGTTGATAAGGAGGGACGCTGCGTGTGCAGCCTTCTCAGGCCCTTCGGGGCTCCGGTGCACTGGGATGAATTCCGGGGGACGCTATACATAACATCGCCCGCACTTGGGAGAGGCGTGGCGTTCGTGACCGCTGACCCCATGGGACAGGAGTTGGTCGCGCGCCTGAAGCGGGCCGGGGCGGTCGCCGTCCTGTTGGACCGGGCCGCCGAGACCCAGGGCCATGAAACGATCGTGCAGTTGGATATTCGCGACCGGGGGCGCCCAAGCGTGTCCGCGGCGTACAACTGGCGATGCCGCGACCGCTCCCAACCCCTCGCCGCGACGCTGGCAGCGTCCGTAGCCGCCGCTGCCGGCATCCCCGGCCGGGGCACCCGGCTTTCGCTCAGCCACGGCGACGGCATCTCCGTCCGTCTGGCGATCGCACTGGGCCGCAACCCCTCCGCTGACCTGGTTGCAAGCGTGCTAGACGGCGTCTGCGCCGGGCTCATCCACCACTGGGCGCTGACAGCGCCCCTGGAACTCCTGCCGGAGCCGGTCCCGGAGGCCGCCGCGGCCGCCGAGGAGTCGACGCCCACTGAGGGCACGGCTGAAGCGCCACTGCCCCCGACCCTGCCCGAGCCCGCGACCGGCTCCCCCGACGACGAGCCGCGCATCACGCTCTACCCTGACCCGTCAGTAGTGGTAACCCGCCCTTCCCAACCTGCGACCGATCTGGACCTTCAGGCCCGGGTGACGGCCATCGCCGGAAAGGTCACACCCACCGCCCCAGCCGCCCCCCCTGCCCGCGAGCCGGCCAAACCCACACCGACACCCACCTCCGCCTACCCAGTCCTAGTCACCAAGCTCTCCAACACCAGGGCTGCTCTGGTGATTCGCGGCAAACGCAACGTTTACTTCGACCCTTTCCACCCACCAGGCGACGGCCCAACCGTCCCGTTTGCCCGGGAAAGTACGCCGGGTCCTACCCCCGATGACGCCCCCGACCTGTCGCCCGCTGTGTCCCTCGCGGCTCCCTTCATCGCCGACGTCCACCCCGAACCCGAACCCGAGCAGGTCCCTGTCCGATCTGCCCCCTCCTTCGTAGCCCAGGCCCCCGTGGCCGAACCTGCCCCGACCCAGCCTGCACCGGCAATCACCCGAGCAAGCCCGCCAACGAAGGATTCCCGCCGCACCGTGCAGGTCATCCAGCACGGCGGCGGCGGGACCGTCATCCGCCTTTCCTGATTGAGGCCAAAAGAGCCACCCGCCTGAGCGGGTGGCTCTCACTCCTCCGACCCCAACCAGCGACGCCACATCCAGATGCGGCCACCCAAAGATCAGATGGCTCAACGCCAGCAGCGTCGCCAAAGCGATCCCTACCGGCCTACCGCTTCAACGACTTGATGTACTTCTGCGCCTCGCTGAGTTGCACGTCACCGGCCTCACCTGGCAGCACCTTCTGGGGATTCTGTACCATCACATCCGGTTCAATACCCTTCTCGTGGATGGAGTTCCCCACGGCCGTGAGATACTTGGCCGTCGTTAGCTTGATGCCATCCTTATTGGGGAGGTCGTACATGGACTGCACGGTACCCTTCCCGAAGGTCTTCACGCCCATCAGCGTCCCGAGCTTCAGATCCTTGATCGCTCCCGCCAGGATCTCCGAAGCACTGGCGCTCCCGCCATCCACCAGGACCACCAGCGGCAGGTCCCAACGCGCCCGCGCCCGCGACCGATAGACCTGTTTCTCGCCATTGCGATAGACCACGGTCAGCACCGGTTCCTTGGGCGGCGCAAAGAGTGACGCCATCCCGACCGCCTCATCCAGAAGCCCGCCGGGATTGCCGCGCAGGTCGAGGATCAGCCGGGTCATATCCTGACCCCGCAGGTCCGCAATCGCCTTCGTCACCCGCTCGGTGACCTGCTTGTTGAATTCCGTAACATAGATGTAGCCAACCCCGGGCTCCAGCATCTTGGACTCCACGGTGGGCTGGTCGATGATCGCCCGCGTGATGCTGAACCGGATGTCGCCGGAGACGCCCTCCCGCCGCACCGTCAGCCTTACCTTCGAGCCCACGGGGCCCTTGATCAGCACAACGGCCTGGTCCAGGGGCATACGCGTGATGTCCTTATCATCCACAGAAAGGATCGCGTCCCCGGCCTTCAGCCCCGCCTGCTCTCCCGGGCTCCCCTTGATGGGCGAGACCACGGTCACCAGCCCGGTCTTGGCGTTGGTCTCCACGTGCACTCCGATTCCGGTGAACGAGGGCTCGAAGTGCTGCTGGAACGAGGCCCAGGCCTCGGGCGAGAAATATGCCGAGTACTTGTCGCCGGTGGCCTCCACCATGCCCTTCAGGGCGCCCTCGGTCAGCTTCCGAGCCGGGACTGTTTCCAGCGCCTGGTTCTGGATGTATTGCTGCACCCGCTCGATCTGCGTGAGGTCAACACCCGGCTTGGCCGTAAGCTTTGCGGGGGCACCCGACTTCACAATCCCCAACCGCTGGCTGACCTGCGGGAGCAGCCCCGACGCGCCAGCATAGAAACTAAGCGCACTGCAAATAAATACCAGTGCGACCGTGATAATCAGCGTCTGACGGCGCTCATTCATACGGACCGTCATCCTCTCCTCATTTAAGCGGAACCAACTCATGTTTATCGGGTCCTGAGTGTGAGTATACTCCCGGAGCCAAATCATGGTCAAATCGAAAGGGCAGGCCCCAGAGGCGCCGTGCAGCGCTCGGGGCCTGCCACGTATCAGGAGTCTACAGTTTCGGGAGATACTTCATCGGATCCATCGGTTTCCCATCCACCCGGACCTCCAGATGGACGTGCGGGCCGGTCGACATCCCGGTGGAGCCGGCCAGGGCGATGCGCTGGTTCCGCACCACCTTGTCGTTCACCTTGACCAGCAGCTTCGAGGCGTGTCCATACCAGCTAGAGTACCCGCCGCCGTGGTCGATGACGATCAAATTGCCGTAGGAGTTGTTCCACCCCGCCACGATCACGGTGCCGTCCTCGATGGCAAAGACCGGCGAGCCCATGCTGGCGTTGAAATCTGTGCCTGTGTGCTGCCGCCAGACCTGCAGAATCGGGTGGAGGCGTGGCCCGAATGGATCCGTGATGATGATCGGCCGGGTGATCGGGAAGATCGGCGAGAACCGTCCCGCCTGCCGATTGGCCCGTCGCTGGATCTCGACGACCTGTTCCATCATGGCCTGCTCATCGCGGTCGTAGGCGTCATACTGGGCCTGCAGGAAACGCTTGGACGCCTCAAGCGACCGGGAGACCTGCACCCTCTCATCCCGCTTCACAGCGATCGTATTGCGGCGAGTCTCCGCCTGCGCCTTCAGGTCCTCCAGCCGGTTCTTGCGGGCGATGGCCTCCAGCTGCTTATCCTCCAGCACCTGCTTATCCTTGCGCACGACCTCGAAGAGCTGGGCGTCCTTCTTCACGACGATCTTAAGCATGTCAAACCGGCTCATGAAGTCGGAGAACGAGGCCGATCCAAAGAGCACGGCCAGGTAATTGACTCGCCCTTCTTCGTTGATGGCTCGAAGGCGCTTGGAGAGCATCTCCTTGTGCTGGGCCACCTGTTTCTTGGCCTCCACCAGTTCGGCATCGATCTGCGTGACCTTGCCCTGTGCGGAGGTCAGCTGATTGGTGATGACGGCCAACTGGCTGTTGGCCGTCACCAGGTCATTATCAACCTGGTTTAGCTTTTGCCGCGCCTCTTCCGCGTCGAGATAGGCCCGGTTCAGCGTGTCCTTCACCTGAGCCTTCAACCGCTGGATCGCTTCCAGCTTGTTCTGGGCTTTCTCCAATTCCGCCGCGGGGTCGTCGGCGCGGGCGCGCGGTGCTACCTGGGTCATCATACCCGCGATCAGGACGGGGAGGACGATCCACCGAATCACACGGCGCGAACGGCTGGCGAAACGCATCAATCCACCTCCGTCAGACTTTCAGAAACCGGCGTAGTGAGATGAGGCTGCCCACGCCGCCCAAAACGGCGCCGAGGAGCATCAGAGCTAGGGTGAGGCTCATCAGCACGTCCTGCGCCGGCACGACCGGCAGGAACGGCACCGACGTGTGCATGGAATCAACCACTCGCTGGTACCCGTATCCCGTTGCCAACATAGCCAGGACGGCGCCAAAGACTCCCAGGAAAACCCCTTCCACCATAAACGGCCGGCGAATATACCAGTCCGTGGCGCCCACCAGCTTCATGATGGCGACCTCACGGCGCCGGGCGTAGACGGCCAGGCGAATCGTATTGGAGATGGTGAGAATCGTGGCGATCACCAGCAGGAGCACCAGCCCCACCCCACCGATGCGGATGGCGTGGGTAAAGGCCGTCAGCTTGTCCACCCACTCCTGGCCGTAGTCGACCTTGCGGACGATAGCGAGCTTTCCGGCGGCTTCAGCAATGGGCTTGACGAACTTGGATTCGGTCGCCCGGATCTCTACCATGTCGCTCAGGGGGTTGTTGCCCTCCAGGCCCGCGAAGATGTCCTGCTGCTCGCCGAATTCCTTCTTCATGCGCTCCAGCGCCTGCTGGCGAGTAACGTACGCGACCTGCTTGACGCCGGGGAACTGCTTGATCTGCTCAACGGCCGCCTGCTTCTGCTCTTCCGTGGGTTCCTGCTTGTTGCACTTGGGGGTCTCATCGAAGGCGGCGCAGAGGTAGACCTTAATCTCCACTTGCTGCTCCACCGTGGTTGCAGCCTTGTCCAGGTTGACGGCCAGAAGCAGCACCACCGAGAGCACCAGCAGCGAGACTGCCACCGTGGCCATCGAGGCCAACGACATCAAGGTGCTCTGCGTCATGCTGCGGATGGCGTCCCGGACGGCCAGGACCCACGCTCTAAGATTCATAGCCGTAGGTCCCCCTTTCCTCGTCGCGCGCGACACGGCCGCGTTCGATGGCAATCACGCGCCGCTTTAGCTGGTTGACGATCGCCTTGGCATGCGTCGCGACGACCACCGTGGCACCCATCTCGTTGATGTCCGTCAACAGCTTCATGATCGCCCATGAATTGTCGGGGTCGAGGTTCCCGGTGGGCTCGTCCGCGATGACCACGAACGGATTGCGCACGATGGCGCGGGCCACAGAGACCCGCTGCTGCTCACCGCCCGAAAGCTCCTGGCCGCGCGAATGGGCCTTGTGGCGCAGGCCGACCAGCTCCAGCGCTGCCGGCACCCGCCGGATGATCTCCCGCCGGGGCACATCCGTGCACTCCAGCGCAAAGGCCACGTTGTCGAAGACGGTCCGCTCGGGCAGCAGCTTGAAGTCCTGAAAGATCACACCCAGATGGCGGCGCAGGTAGGGCACCTGGCTTTCCGACATCTTCGCGAGGTCCTTGCCATCTACGGTCACCCGCCCCGCTGTGGGCAGTTCCTCCCGGTAGAGCAGCTTCATCAGCGTCGACTTACCGGCGCCGGACGGTCCCACAATAAAGACAAACTCCCCGCGGTCAATCTTGAGGTTGACGCCATCGAGGGAGGGGGTATGGGCGTTGGGGTATGTCTTCGTCACATTGACGAACTGAATCACCTGGTTCACTCCTCGGTGCACGTCCAATTGGGGGCACAACCTACAGTTGACTAGATCAGTCCATACCGTATCATCGTGGTTTGTTCGACAAATGACGATTCCATCCCTCCACTTTCGGTGGAATTCCGTTCATTGTGGTTTCTGGACCTACTGCCATTGCATTGAAAAGGGAGGGGGCAAGCCCCCTCCCTTTTTGCCGTTCGATGCTCACCCGGGAAACCTCCCCGTGCGGGCCGTGCGCGCGAACAGCTCCCAGCCCTTCATCCCCACGTCCTGAGCCACTTTGATGGCCGCTTCTGCGTCGTAGGGCACCCGGATAATCTGTGCGGATGTGACTCCACCTGCAATTTCAACGATGGCATAGCTGGGGCGGGGGTCCCCGTCGAAGGGGATTCCCACACTGCCGGTGTTGACAATCGCGAGCCCGCCGACGTGCCGCACGAAGGGGCGGTGGCAGTGCCCGAACGCCGAGACCCGGGTATCATCCGAGAGCTTCAGCTCCGCCAGTTCCTCGTTGCTCGCCCACGGCATCGTCAGCACGTAGTTGTGGTGAGGCACGGCGTGAAAAAAGTCCATCCGGACCCCATCCAGCACTTCCGAGTGAGTGAGCGGGAACTCCTGGAGCCATGTCTGATCAGCCTCGCTAAGCGCCGCCAGATGCCGGTCGAAGTCCGCGATCGCAACCACCTGGCTCTGGTTCCGCGGTGCAAAGCGCGAGGGATAGAAGTCCGGGTGGTAGCACCCATCGGTGTTCCCCCGCACCACCGGGCAGCCCAGGTCCCGCACCCGGTCCACGCATTGCTTGGGCAGCGGACCCTTCACGGTCAGGTCGCCCAGACAGATCAGCCGGTCGGCGCCGCGCTGGGTCAGGTCCGCCAACACGGCCTCTAGTGCATGGTAATTGGAGTGGATATCGCTAAACAAGGCAACCCGCATTACAACCGGCCTCGCAATCTCCGGAGCACCACGAGTAAAACAAACTTGGCCAGGGGCGGCAGGCTCCGCCCATACCGGCCGAACTTCACAACCCGGAAGAGCCATTCCAGGTTGGCCTTGATCATCCAGTTGGGCGCCCGTTGGGCGGCGCCCGCCCACACATCCAACGTGCCGCCGATGCCCAGGCTGACCCGGGCATTCAGTTCACCCAGGTGCTGCGTGAGCCAGCGCTCTTGCCGGGGGGCTCCCATGCCCACAAACAGGACATCCACCCGGGCCCGCCGAATCGCCTCGATGACTCCTGCCTCTTCCTCGGGCTTGAAGTAGCCGTCACGGAAGCCGGCCACGTAGATGCCCGGAAACTGCTCACCCAGGCGCCGGGCGGCCGCCGCCACCACTTCGGGCTTGGCCCCGAGCAAATAGACCCGCCCCCGCTTGCGCAAGGACATGGCGTGCAGCAGGTTGGTCGCCAGGTCCGTCCCGGCGACCTTCTGGGGCACTGGGTCGCCCAGGATGCGGGCGGCCGGCACCACGCCGGCCCCGTCGGGAATCACCAAATCCGCCCCGTTGACGATCGCCGCCAGCTCCGGGTCGTAGGCAGCCGCGTAGGCGATCTCGGCGTTCGGTGTGACCACGAGCTTGGGCTCTGCGCTGCTGAGGAAGCCCAGACACCGGTCGACTGCCTCTTGCATGGTTACCTGATCGACGCCGATGGCGAGAATCTGCGTACGGCTCATGTGCGGACGCCTCGCTTTCGCAAGAGTTCTGCCACCAGTTGGGCGTTGCGGTGCGAGAGGGCCGTCAGTTCCTCCATCTTATGCTGCAGGCGGGCCCGGAAGGGGACCGCATCCGCCAAGGCCCGGCGGGCGGCGGCCACCAACGTTTCCGGGTCCAGGCGCTCGGTGGTGCCTGCGACGGTCTCCCCGATCATGCGGAGGAAGCTGTCGTTCTTGGGGTCATAGGAGAGCCCCACCAGCGGCACGCCGTTCATAGCAGCGAAGACCAGGGCATGGTAGCGCATACCGATCATGAGATCGCAGCGGGCCACCATCGCCCGCACCTCCGTGTGCGCCAGGTCGCCGTGCACGACCACGCTTGGGGTCTCCATGAGTCCCGCGACCGCGGCCGCCGTCTGCACATCCCGCGGCACCTGCATCGGCACGAAGACAATGCTTGCCCCCGTCTCGCGCCCCAGCCTGTCCAGCGCCCGGGCCAGCGCCGGCTCCCACGGCTGCCCGCCCCGCGCCCACGCCCGTACCGAGACGCCAATGACCGGTCGGTCCAGCGCGGCCCCGGCCTCCCGCAGCAGGGCCGCCCCCTGCTCCGGGTCCGATGGCCCCAGCGCCATGGCGGGATCAGCCGTCACTGTGATGGGCGGGCGTCCGACATGCAGCCGCCGTAGCATCTCTGCCGATTCATTGTCGCGGACCGTGATCAGATCCACGCCATTCACGATCGTGGCGATCGCCGCCCGGCTCACCGGCCGGTTGACCGGGCCGATTCCCTGGGCATACATGACAACGGGCTTGCCCCACACCTTGCCCATGGTGATTACGCCCAGGTAGTAGAGCAGCGACTTGGTGCTGGTCACGTCCTGCAGCAGGCTGCCGCCACCGGAGATGACCATATCGGCGCGCCCAATCGCCCGCCACGCACTTCGGAAATCGTTGCGGCTGATCGCCGCAACGCCATGCACAGCGCGGGTGTGGGCCGCTTTCTTCGAGATGACCGTGAAGGAGGCCTCCGGGTTGACTACCCGCAAGGCACGGATCATACCCGCCAGGATGGCTTCATCGCCAGTGTTCTTGTCGCCGTAGTAGCCGGAGACCAGAAACTCAGCCATGGTAAGGTCTCCCCTCGCCGGTCGGCCTGGCGTTCACCAAGGCGGCCGAGCTTCTGAACGTGAGGAACAGCTGGATGATCAGGCCGGCGCCGACTCCAAGTAGGGCTGCCCGGGCATGTCCAGCGGGCGAAAGTGCAAGGGCGACGGCACCGCCGAGTCCGGCCGCCAGGCCAAAGATCCGGGGCAGGCCCGGCAGTTCCGCAAAGGCCGCTCCCGCCAGCAGGAAGGCTCCCAAGGCCGGATAGCGCACGGCAAGAGCCCCCGCCAGCACAATCATCACCGCTGTCACCAGGTGCCCCAAGGTCACTCGCGCATCCCAGGTAAAGCGCCGCCGCTGGGCCCAGGCGCAACCGACCCCGGCCAGGGCGAACGCCAACCCGAGCGTCAG
>DAHVXO010000155.1 GCA_027356675.1 Symbiobacteriaceae bacterium
GAGACTTGCAGTTGGGGCAGACACTAAGGTTCGGGGCCTCAACCCGGAAGTTGCTGGCCCGCCGGGAATCGCGACGAGCCTTCGAGACCTTTTTCTTCGGAACCGCCATTCTGAATTACACCCCTTTCACATCTCCGTCAGTTCAGATGACGGACCCGAGAACCGCGTCCCGGGGGGACTGTGGATTTTGCGAGAAACCCTATTCGTTTGAATCCGGCTTGTGGAGCAGATCCTTGAACACCGCTAGCCGGGGGTCGATCACCGTTGGCTCACCTGTACAACCGCAGGTACTCTGGTTGCGATTGGTGCCGCACGTGGGGCAGAGGCCCTTGCAGTCCTCCTGGCACAGCGGCTTCATGGGCAGCTCCAGCAAGACATTGTCGCGAATGGCATCCGTGAGGTCGATCGCGTCGCCGTGAAAGTACGTGACAGTGCGGTCGTTTTCCAGTTCCTCGTCGTCCGCGTCCACTTCGGGCTCGCCCTCGAGGAACTCTTCCTCGAACCGGGCGTTGACCGGGAGCGTGAAGGGCGTCAAACACCGGCTGCACTGGACCAGCGCTTCGCCACCGATGCGGGCGCGTACGAGGAGCTCGTCACCGGTGTTCCAGATCTCGGCGTCGCCCGTGAAGGGGTGATCGAAATGGAACGTCAGCCCGCCAAAATCCACCGGTTCCAGTGTGGATAGGAGCGGAACGGTCTTATGGAGCCCTGCCTCGAGCTTGAGATCCGCAATGTGAACCCGCATGAAACCACCTCAACTTCGCCATCCGAACAGCGAGGCCGTCAGAAGGCACATCCTGTATTTTAACGAGCGGTGGATGTGTTTGTCAAGTGGGGGAGTAAACCCCGCTTCAGTCAGCCGGCGCCGCGACCCCGGCCAGATCCCAAAATGGCGATCACCAACCAGAGCCCGACGGCACCGATGAGCAGGAAGCCAATATCAGCGACTGCGTAGCGGTGCAGAAACGAACCCTGTCCCCGGCCGCTCACCAGAGCCGTGCCGATGATCAGGCTAGCCAACAAAATGGCGATCGAGAGTCGGTTCGCGATCGCCGAGAGGCGATGCAGGGCCGGCTCCAGCCCCGAGTGGTCGACGGAAAGGCGCCACTCGCCGGACTCCATGAGCCCGAGCACCCGGCTAACCTGCCGCGGGATACGCAAGAGGTAACGTCCGGTCTCCAGCAGTTCACGGCCCACCTGGCGGCCCAGTTTTGCCGGGCTCAGGTGGCCGCGTAGGATCCATTCGGCATAAGGGGCCGCCAATCCTATCAGTGTCGCGTGGGGATCAATCTGACGTGCCACTGCCTCCAGCGTGGTCAGGGTTTTGAGCAGTACGGCATAGCCGGTCGGGAACGCAATCTCATGGCGCCGGGCGATTGCCATGGTCTCGCGCAGGGCAGGGCCGAACTCTACCTGACCGAGCGGCACATCGCCATAGCGAGCCTGCAACCGCTCCACATCGGCCCGCAGGGCCGCGCTGCTGTGCGCCCGCCGCACCATGCCCATGTGCTCGATCGCCTGGACTACCCGGTCGGAATCCCCCGTTACGACGCCCAGGACGTACTCCACCACGTTGGCTCGCATGGAGGGTGTCAACTCCCCCACCATCCCGGTGTCCACGAAGATGACGGCACCCTGCGCCGAGACGAAGAGGTTGCCCGGGTGCGGATCGGCGTGGAAGAAACCGTCCCGCAGGACCATTTGGAAGATCGCCCCGGCCAGGCGGGACGCGATCTTGGCCGGATCCAGGCCGGCGGCGATGAGTGCTGCCCGGTCCGTGACCCGCATCCCGCCGACTCGCTCAAGCGTGAGCACCTTTGCGGTACTCAGGTCCCAGTGGACCCGCGGGAAGGCAACAGCGCTGTCCGCAGCAAAGTTCGTGCGGAATCGTTCGGCGTTGCGACCTTCCTGGGCGAAGTCGAGTTCGGTTCTCAGCAGTTGGGCGAACTCCCGGGCCACGCCTGGCAGGTCGTACCGCCGGGCCCAGCGGGTGCGCCGTGCGGCGGCCGCTGCCAGCCCCTCCAGGACGCGCAGATCCAGCTCCACCTGCTCGGCCACACCTGGCCGCTGCACCTTGACCGCCACGGGGGTCCCATCCGGCAGGAGCGCTCCGTGGACCTGCCCCAGGGAGGCAGCCGCCAGGGGCTTGGCGTCCAGGTGGGCGAACCGCTGTTCCAGCGGACCGCCCAGTTCGGCTTCCAACACCGTTCGGATGGCTGCAAACGGCACCGGGGTCACCTGATCCTGCAGCCGCTCCAATCCGGCCACGATATCCGGCGGCAGCAGGTCCCCCCGGGTCGACAGCAGTTGACCGAGTTTGACGAAGGCGGGACCCAACTCCTCCAGGGCGCGCCGAAGCCGCTGGCCCCGGGCGTCTCCGGCGGGCCGCGCAGCGTTGGCCCCCGCCCCGGGCCCGCCGGATCCCAGCCCGAAGAACCCGGCCACAAACCCCATTCCATGGCGGGAAAGCACCTGCAGCACCGTGCGGTACCGGTTCAGGATCTGGGACCGGGTAAATGGCACGAGGCGTCACCAACCAGCACAGGATCGGTTACAGCCAAGAGGATAGCCAAAAGGCAGGGCTGCTATGCCCTGCCTCCTTGCGGTGCCCCTTGAGCCAGTCCAGTGCGTCCCACACCGTGTCTACCGGGACCAGCGGGATTTTCGTCACGACCTTGGCCGCATCGTCATAATTGCCCCTGGACACGAACAGGACTTCGGCACCGGCCGCCTCGGCCGTGTAGACCTTCTGCTGCACCCCGCCGATCCGGCCTACCTTGCCGTCCGGCTCGATGGTACCCGTGCCGGCGACCCGCATGCCCCCGGCGATTCCGCCCGGCGTAAGCTGGTCGATGATTTGCAGGGTGAACATCAGCCCGGCGGAGGGCCCGGAGATGGGGCCGGCATTGATCTTCACCGGGATTGGGATGTCGAAAGCCAGTTCATCCTTGATGAATGCCAAAATGGCCGCTGTACCCTTGCGCTCAGGGTCGGTGCTTTCGGTGGTGGGCACAGAGAGCGTCATCTCCTGGGTCCCCCGCTTGATACGCATGGGGACAACCGTCCCAGGCGCGATCTTGGAGAGCACCTGTCCCAGTTCAACCCAACTGCGCACCGCCTGCCCGTCCACAGCAATGATGACGTCGCCCTGCTGCAGCACTCCCTTGGCCGGGCTGCCGGTCACCAGGTCCGTGATGTGCACGCCGGCCGAGCGGACGCCCTGCCCATAGCCCAATTGCTGCAGAGCCACCGCCTTGGCCGTCAGCTGGCTGTCGATCATCATCTGGCGGGTGAGTTCGACGTACTTGTTGTAATCCACGTACCCCTCCAAGAATTGCTCTTTCGTCTCCAGGTCGGCACGGTGGTCGACCTTGGCGTAGAGATACCAGAAGAGGTTAGCGGGCTGTGTGCTCAGGATGAGCATGTATAGGCGGCCTGATCGCGCCTGCCCCCCGGTGACCTGCACCATTCGGCTGGTGTCAATCGCCGCGCCGGGTGCGGTGACGAAGTAGCGCGTCGGGATGAACCAGAGAACACTAGCGATGACGCTGAAGACCAGTGCCAATGCGATGAGCCGGCGGGCAATCGCCCCCCGCCGGCTGAACCAGGTGCGAAGCCTTGCCACTCCGCCGCCCCCTCTGCGCCTAAGACCGGCTCCGGTCATTCGCTACTACAACTGCTGGCGCAACTCCTCACGGGCCTTGCGCAGGGCAAGGGCCGCCTTCTGCGAGTCGGTGGCTACGCGCTCAAGTTCCGGCTGGACCCGGCTGAAGAGATCGTCCGTCCACTCCAGGGCGTTCTGGCGAATCTCCCGTGCCACCCGTTTGGCCTGGTCGATCAGTTCATCCGCCTGGCCCTGGGCCTCCTTGGTGACGGCGGACTCACTGGTCAGCCGCGCAGCCAGGGCCTGTGCCTCCCGCACGGTTGTCTCGGCCTGCTCGCGGGCGTCGGTGAGAATCGTCTCACGCTCTTTGGCGACCCGGTTCGCCTCCCGAATCTCCAGGGGCAGCACCTCTCGCAACTCATCGAGAAGGGCGAGCAGTTCGTCCGGATCGGCGAGGACTTTTCCCGTTAGTGGTACTTTAGTCGCCTGGGAGATCAGCTCCTCCAGGCGGTCCAGCAGCGCCATCATCTCCAACGCAATACCCTCCTGCTTCCTATGCCATAGCCTCTGCTACTGATGCCGGAACTTCGTATGCAGCCGCTGGGCCACGTGTACCGGCACCAGGGATGCAATCTCCCCGTCGAAACTGGCCAGTTCCCGGACGATGGAGGAACTCAGGTAGGAGTACTCCTTGCGGCTCATCAGGAAGTAGGTCTCGAGTTCGTCGTCGAGGTCCTTATTAACCATGCCCATTTGCCATTCATACTCAAAGTCCTGGATGGGGCGCAGCCCCTTGACGATGGCCTGTGCGCCATGTGTACGCGCAAGCGACACCAGCAAACCACTGGCGCCGGTGACGTGCACATTAGGCAGGTCCTTGACCGCTTCGCGCAACATCTCTAGACGCTCTTCCAGACTAAACAGCGGCTGCTTGCGGGGATTCGCCATAACAGCGACGATTACCTGATCCCACGTACGGGCAGCACGTGTGATGATGTCGAGGTGGCCGTTGGTGACGGGATCAAAACTGCCCGGACAGATCGCCTTCCTCAAACCGATTGCCTCCCGCTGGGGATGGTAGCTGGCCTGTACAGCGACAGGATTGTTTCCCCGAAGACTAGTTCCCGAAACCGCGCCAAACCTCCTGCAACGGCCGGACCCGGAACCGCGTCCGGCAACGGATCCTTCTTATGATGCTCGGCAATAACCCATCCAACATCAGTGAGAAGTTGGTGGGCGGCCACCTCGGCCAGAATCGGTGGAATCAAGTCCTGCCCATAGGGCGGATCGATGAAGATGAGATCGAAGCGCCGCCCGCGATTACCCAGGTCGGCAGCGGCGCCACGGGCATCCCGCCTGAGCAGCTCGGCCCGCTCAAGCAGGCCGGTTGTGCGCAGGTTCTCCGCCACCACTTTCAGGTGAGGTGTCATGAGTTCGACGAAGACGCACAGCCGGGCGCCGCGACTGAGCGCCTCCAATCCCACGTTGCCGGAACCGGCGAACAGGTCCAGGAAGGCAGCACCGGCGACGCGGGCACCGAGCACGTTAAAGAGCGACTCCTTGACCCGGTCCGCCGTCGGCCGGATGTCTCGACCTTTGACCGTCCCCAACCGGCGACCCTTGGCCGACCCTGCGATGATGCGCATCGCGCCCACCTCCACACCCTGCGGAACAAGCAGTCGCGCGCATAAACAGGCGACCGCACGAGTCATACTAATGTCACTGCGAGTCAGCGGCATACACAGCGGTGGCTCTGCGGCGGCTCTTTCCCGGACCGTACTCCTGTCCTCACCCTCGAGCAGCGCTGGGCGCTGCTCCCTTTTTTACGGCAGCACCCAGACCTTGCGGGTCTGGAGCCCAAAGGCCACGGCCTGCGGGTAGCTATGGGTGAAGAGGTCGATGCGGTTGCCCTTGATGGCTCCGCCGATGTCGGCCGCGATGGCGAACCCGTAACCCTCCACATAGAGCAGACTCCCCAGCGGTATGACGCGCGGGTCAACTGCCACGGTCCCAGCCCGGACGAACAGGCCGGTGTAGGTCTGCGTTCCAACGCCCGGTTCGCCGGTCGCATACATGGAAGCCGTGAGTTCCAGCGCCTGCTTGAACGGAAGCGTCCGGCCTTCCACCTTGACCGTTTGCAGCCCATCCAGGGGCAGCAGGATACGGCTGGCGAGTGCGGCCGCTTCCGCCCTGGTGGCCAGACCGCCCGGTCGGAAGGTCCCGTCGGCATATCCCGCTGTCACCCCGTTGGCAAGCGCCAGCGCCACCGCCGGACGGGCCCAATCCGCAATGGAGCGTTCGTCCGCGAGGGCCTTCAGCCGTTCTTCTGTTGACTGCCACCCCTGGGTGGCGGCCTCCCAGCGCCATCCCAGCGCCCGCACGACAACGGTGATCAACTGCTCACGTGTCATGGTCAACTCCGGCGAAAACAGGTCGGTGCCGGTGCCATCGTCGATGCCGAGCCGGAAGGCGGTCTCGCTGACCGGCGCAAACCAGGCGGTGCAAGGCACGTCACGGAACATGGCTGCGCATTCGGAACCGACGTCCTTACGGCGGGCGGCCAGTACCATTTTGAAGACTTCAGACCGCTTGGCGGGCTGCTCGGGTCGGAACAGGCCTTGGGGGTCGGCCGCCACGATGCCGGCTTCGTAAAGCTTCATGACTGATCCATAGGCCCAGTGCCAGGTGGGCAGATCCCTGAAAACGGGGGTTGGCACGGCTGCGGGTGCGGGCGCGGGGGTAGGTGCGGTGGCGGCCATGGATGGTACGGCTACTCCAAGAAAAAGCAGAGCGCCGACGATGGCCGTGATGAATCGTCTGTGCATGGGACCCTCCCAGTGATGGTGTAAGGGGGATGCCGAAAACGCAAACAGGTGAAGGGCTGCAACTGTGCAGTCCGTCACCTGCCCTCCGTGCGTTCCGGGCTGGGTACGTTCCCCCGAACTTGTCCTATTCGCCACCGATCACCAGAGTCCTGCAATTCCAGACGGACCCAAATCCCCCACCTCTATACCAGCGGTGGTGCCGTCACACGACAGTAGAAGAGCCGTTCGAGGATGGGACGCCGCCGGGACCGACCGGCCCCGTTGCCGAAGACCGCATAGCTGCGGGTGAAAACTTCGACCTGCCCACGCCGCCCCAAAGCGGCGAGAATCACCTCGTCACTGATGATCCCTTCATTATTATAGGAAAGTAGAATGTGCCGGGCGTTCGCCCGCGCGATCAAGCGCTCCAAATGCGCCGCGGCGTTACGCTTGGTGCTGTACGGACTCTTCAAGTGGTCCCGCATGAACTTCCGGGTCTTGCCAAAGAGCTCGGGCTTCTCCCAGCGGGCAATGTTCTCGAGCACATGATAATTGTCGACGTACTGGCGTCCGTTATACGGCGGGTCCAGATAGAGGACATCGCAATTGGCCTGCGCGACCAGATCATCGGCATCGGTGCAGAGCACGCTGGTTTCACCGGTCTCAACCACTTGCGGGATGCCTAGCTCCAGGGACTTGTAGACCGCGGCGTCCACCCGGTGGGTGCCGTCGGCGGCGTAGGGGTCAGAGCCCATGTGCTTGAGGAAGGCATCGTATTGGCCGCAGGTATTTGCGACTCTGTCAGCCGCGTAGAGCAGGCTGGTCAGAAGCACTGCGTGCTCCTGCTCAGTGACTCGCCCGTCCGCCTCCAGCCGGGCGATGGCCTCCCGGATGGCATCGATGCGTCCAGCGTTTTCGCGAGTGAAGTAGGTACCGCCGTATTCACGCGAGCAGTAACCGTCCTCGGGGTCAAGGGCGTCCAGGTGGGCCAAAAGCCCCGCGATCCGGCGCCAGTCCACCTGCCCCCGCCGCCCGCCCAGAAAGCACCGGGCGGAAATCCAGTTGTGGTAAAGCGTATCCGATGCGATGACAGCCAGACCGCGTGCTGCGAAGTGATGAGCCACCACCCCGCTGCCACAGAAGAGGTCGGCCACGCTTCGCGCCTCCGGGGCGCGCTCCGCGACCACGCCGGTGATGAAGTCCAGCAGGTTCTGCTTGCTGCCGATGAATTTGCGGTTCTGCACGTAAAGCGGCCTCAGCGGCGTCAGTAGTTGTGGCGCGGCCACGCGATCACCCCCTTGTGGTCTAGTACGGTCTCGGCCGGTATGGCCGAGGCCGAGACCGTTATCGTCAGTAGGGGCTTCGACTGGTCTTGCATCGGTCGAACCCCCTATATCCGTCAGTAGGGGCTTCGACTGGTCTTGCATCGGTCGAACCCCCTATATCCGTCAGTAGGGGCTTCGACTGGTCTTGCATCGG
>DAHVXO010000175.1 GCA_027356675.1 Symbiobacteriaceae bacterium
GTTTTATCACAGAGTTCGGGCGGATTCGTGTGAAAAAAGCTTTCCAACCATGTGGGGTTTGTGCTGTGGGACAGCCAAAACTGGGCCAAATGCGTCCAATCACTACCCCCTGGGGTAAGGAAGTGGCCATACCCGCCAGCAGTTCGAAAGGAATTATCACATCAGCCTCCAGAAACTCAGTGAAAAACATTTCGAATTCATCACAAGGTGGTTGCCAGCGACGCGAAGAGCGATTCTTCGGTGCGAGTGGTCCAAGCCCCGGCGTCCCTCTCGCCGGACCCGCACCTCGCGAAGCCGCCCGGTAGATGAGTTGTGGGTAATGCGAAGGTCTTATGGGCCTTGATTGCCTTCACCACCTTCGGGCTCAGATCCACCAACCGGGTGGACTGCTTGGTCTTCGTGGTGACCATCATCACTCCCATGGTCCATAATGGCAGGTCTGCAGAGCCTGGGCCGCTGCCTCTTGGGCCGTGTACTTCCAATAGACGGTAGCCCGGAACTTTTCATAGTACTCAGCCCTGGCATACCAGTAGCGTAACACCGCATCGAACACGAACTCTCCAAATTCGACCCAGGCGTGATCCTCCCCCGCTCATGAGCCGACGCTGCCGTTGCAGTTCACCCGTGACTGCATGAGCTTCTTGAGAAGGTCGGTTACCCAGCCGCCACCGGCGAGGGCAAACCCCATAAAGAGAAAGTCCACCCAGATGGACGAGACGCTCACCCCGAAGCCCCCCAGCAGCCCGGTCCCGGTCGTCCAGGCGACGAGGATGCCCACGACTACCGCCGTTGGCAGGGTGTACCGCTGCCAGCCGAACCGCTGCAGCAGTTCGGTTATCACCTGTACCACCAGCGAAAGCAGGGCAAACCGCCACAGCAAGCCGTCCTGCATCTGTCTCTCCTCCTTCCCCACCTCGTTACCGATCAGATCTCCTTCTGCACGATGCACCCCTTGAACCCTGCAGCCTCCAGGCGCCGGAGCAACTGCTCAGCGCCCCAGGGATTCGCGAAGGCGCCGACTTGCACCGCCAGCACCTTCCGCTTCCGTCCTTTCGCTTGGAGAGCTGTCGCCACCGCCCGGGCGATAGCCTGAGCCAATGCAGGCAGGAACTCAGGCCGCCTGGCTGCCGCCAGGGTCATCCGGGTTCGTCCCGAAAAAGCATTCGAACAGGACGCCTGACCCTTCGGTATCTCGCAGCACCTGGAAGTCGGCGCACCAGATGCCCCGCCAGGGCACTCCGAAAGTTGCCAGCGCTTCCCGCAGAATCGGAGCCATCTCCTCAGCGATCCGATAGCTGTTGGGGGCGTCGTGGTTCGGCTGGCCGTCCCGCCTGATGGCGGGAAGCCACACGAGGCCACCCCCGTGGGCCAGTTTGGTCGTCCAAATCCAGAGTGAGCCGCCCCGTCGATCCTTGCGCCCGGAGTCTGTGTGCAGGCTCACGAATAGATCAACCCTGGCTCGTTGGCCATCGCTGCCCGGTCACCGAGCCCCACCGGCACGTCGGCAGTGCGCGTTAGAATCGCTTCGATCTCCCATCCCGCCGTCAAGGCGTCCCGGACAGCCAGGCTGAGCGCCAGGGTGAACTCCTTCTCCTTACTGTCATCCAGCCACACGGAGCCCGGGTCGTTCCCGCCGTGGCCTTGATCGATCACCACCCGCTTGGGCATAGGCGTTGCCTCCTTCGCCATACAAAAGAGCCGTGGTCTTTACAGGAAGGAACTGATCCGGATCATCCAGAGCTCAGGTGAGACCTGCGCTGCGACTGTGATCGGGATAGCGATCCCGTTGTTCTGGAACGCAACCAACTCCACATAGTCGGCGGCGCTCATGACCGTTACCGCCTGCACATTCTGATACCCCACGTCGCTTGACGTGTCCGGGAAGTTGGTCTGCAGGGCTAACAGCGTCGTTCCGTTCTTCCGAAGCCCCAACGTCCGTACCCCCGACACCGAGCCGGTATTGTCCCAACCGGCGCTGCCACCGATCAGGTACGTCCCGGCCAGGTTCACCGTCAGCCGCGAGTTGTTCGTGACGTTGCTGTGCCGGTTGTCGTTGTCGAACCGCTCCGTGTCGAAGGCCAGGGACGTTGTGACCCCGCTCGTGATGTTCTGGGTGGCGGAGTGGGTGACCCGTGCAAATGGGGCAGGCGACAGCTTCCCCCCGGTAACGGCGAATCAACGGCCCCCTGCCGGTGCTGATCCCTCACGATGACCTGAAGTATGCCCGAACCCAATCTGCCCTGGCGCTGGCCAAAGTCCGGCACGTCGGCGAAGCGGTGGCGTTCGTCGTCGCCGACAGCCGCTACATCGCTGAAGACGCGGTTGACCTGATCGAGGTCATCTACGAGGCGCTGCCCGCAGTGGCAGACCTGGACAACGCGGCTGTGGCAACTTCTCAAGTTCGTCACAAAGGGTCTCACCTGGACTCACGCGTGACCGACGGTTTCGCACGGTGCTGTGTCCCAATGTTTATATTGATGAGATATTCGGTCTGTGATATATTAAACTAGCGCAAAAAACCAGTATAATATAATGTATCGCAATTTTTGTAGATACCAAATGCCTGATGCAAGGAGCTGATCCTAAGTGTCCCGCATGCCGCAGTTGCGTATCGCAGTTACCAGTCCGTGCGGAAAGGCTTGCATCTACTGTCGCCCAGGGGGAGAAGGTACCGTTTCACCAAAGAGTAAGGAACTCACGAGGGAGGAGCTTGTCTACCTGACCACCCTTGTACAGCAAAGCGTTAAAGACCGATCAGCGAAACAGCTACTTCGTCCTCTCGTCGGGTACGAATGAGTTTCCGGCCCCCCGCATGTACAAGCGTCTTTGGCAGACCGAACTCCAGGAGGACCTGTTCTACCGGTTCTATACCCTGGAGGAGGGCTACCCCGCGGTGGTCGGGTGCCTGAAGCTCTACGAGAACATGGTGGCCACCGGTCAGCCTGCAGGTCGCCAGCCGTTTGAGCACCTTTGCGTAACGGCGGGAGCTTCGGGCGCAGTCTCCGGTGTGTTTCAGTGGCTGCGCAGCCAGCGAAGTCTGTGCCGGGTGCTTCTATTGGGGCTCAATTACTCGCTTTTCGCCCGGTGTGCAGCCCAGTTCGCTTGGCCGGTCACCGACCTTCTCTCCGAAAACCCAGGGCGCATCCTCCCGACTGTGGAGGAGATCGAAGCCTATGGTGAGCGGCATCCGGTAGACCTACTGGTGGTGACACTGCCGGCGAACCCATCCGGCGAGCTGTACAGCGAGGACGAACTGCGGCGGCTCCTCCATTGGGCCCGTGAGCACCAGGCGCACGTCCTGATCGACAAGGTAGCCCTGGACGAGTTCTGGGTTCCCCGCGGCAAGTGGGTCAATGTGGGGCGGGTGGTCGCGGAAGATGGGGTAACGGAGTCGACCTCGATAGTCAGTTCTATATCCAAGACCCGCTCCTTGCCTGGATGCCGGTTTGGCTACCTCATGGGATCCAGGCACGTGGTGGATGCCGTCCGGGAGATCACACGCACGACGATCATGAACCCGCCCATTCAGATGGTGCTGCCGCTCTGCATGGATGCCCTCCTGCGCGCAATCAAGGTCTTCGAGTACGAAGGAAAGCCCCAGCTCCGGCGCCATGCGATTACGCTGTTTCGCCGCCTCTTTCTGGTATCCAACG
>DAHVXO010000190.1 GCA_027356675.1 Symbiobacteriaceae bacterium
AGGCGCCCCCGGGGGCGCCTTTCTCACAAAGGTGGGGGTGCCCAGATGCTCGGCGGCTCGGGCGTTGGCTCGCTGCCCGGACTCGGTGGCAGCGTGCCAGGGGCTACCCACGGTAGGCCGGGAAGCTGCGGCAGGAGATGGTCCCAGTGAACTGTCGGATCCACCTGAGTAGGTGCCGTCCCCTTCAGGAACCACTCCCTGATTACAGGACAACTTGCGTTGGGCCGCAACCCTGTGAGCGAGCAGATCTCCGCGAGCGCGACGTTTGCCGGCGGCGACCAGTCACGCCCGGGCTTGCCAGCAAGCGCTTGAGCCATGAACTCCGCCCAGATTGGCGCCGCTGTGACGGCACCAGTCCGGGTGCCCCCCGCCCGGCGATTGTCGTCCCCGACCCAAATTGCAGCCACCAGGTCGGGTGTATAGCCCACCATCCATGCGTCGCGTGACTCGTCCGTCGTTCCGGTTTTCCCGGCGGCCGGACGCCCGCCGAGCTTGGAGGCCACGTGGGCTGCCGTGCCGCCGGGCCTGAGCACGTCCTTGAGCATATCGGTTACGATGAACGCAATGCCCGGGTCAAAGGCGCGGGTCTTAATGGGTCTGCGAAGGGCGATCATGTTTCCATCCTTGTCCTCGACTCTCAGCACGGCAACAGGTTGCACAGCCAGACCACCGTTGGCGAACGGTGCGTACGCAGTGGCCAATTCCAGGGGCGTCACCTCTGAGCTACCCAACCCGATGGTCAGGTCGTCCTGGATCGGGCTGGAAATGCCTGCCCGGCTGGCCGCCGCCTTGACCGGTCCGGGTTTCAGGGTGTTCATCCATTGGGCGGTGACAACGTTCATCGATTTGCGAAGCGCTTCGCGCATGGTCGTTGGATTGTTGGTGAACTTGCCGTCATAGTTCTGGGGTCGCCATCGCTCACCGGGGACGGCGCCCGGAAAGTCAGTGGGGGCGTCCAGTTGGGTGCTTGCGGCGGTGTATTTGTATGTCTCCAGTGCAGCCGCGTAGACAAAGGGTTTGAAGGCGGAACCCGGTTGGCGCCGGACGGTGGCCCGGTTCAATGTGACGCGTGGTTCTCGACCGCCGACGATCGCCCGAATGAAGCCCGAGTTGGGATCAACGGCCACGAAGGCGACTTGTGGCTGCTGCAGACCACGGGCGTCCGTGGTGGTGGATGGCCCGGCACTGATGGATGACTCCGCCGACCGCTGCGCCACGGGGTCGAGGGTCGTTATGATGCGGTAGCCGCCTTGATACATACTCCCGGCAATATCGGGGTAGCGGCTGCGCAGTTCCCCGATCACATAATCGACGAAGTACGGCGCCTCGCTTTGCAAGGGCGGTGGAACGGGCCGTACGACCGGTTCCGACTGGGTCTCTGCCGCTTGCGCGGGGGAGATGAGTCCACGCTCCGCCATCCGGGTAAGGACCAGGTCACGGCGCCGCCGGGCCGCATCCGGGTCATGCGTGGGTGCGTAAAACTCCGGAGAGCGAGGAAGACCCGCAAGCAGAGCAGCCTCCCCAAGGGTTAATGTCCGTGCCGACTTGCCGAAGTAGGTTTGCGAGGCTACTTCTACGCCATAGGTTCCATCACCGAGGTAAATCGTGTTCCAGTACATCCCCAACAGTTCTCGCTTCGAATATTGTAGTTCAAGTTTAACAGTCAGGACGGCCTCTTTCAGCTTGCGGGCCAGTGTGCGCTCCTGCGTGAGATACAGGTTTCGCGCCAATTGCTGCGTCAGGGTGCTCCCACCCTCCATGATCTTTCCCGCTCGCAGGTTGCGCACGAACGCGCGGGCAATCCCCGTGAAGTCGATGCCCTTATGGCGGTAAAAGCGGTCATCTTCAATCGCGACGATCGCATCTAATAAATGCGTTGGCATCTCCACGACCGGAATTTCGATGCGGTTTTGGGTGAACAGACGTGCGACTATGTGGCCCGACGAGTCGAGGACGACGGTGGTCTCCGGGTTGTGCGGCGCAGGCATTGGTGTGAGGACGACAGCAGCAGCGAAGGCGGCGAGGCCTAGTATTGTTATGCCCAACGTTCCGATCAGCAACAGCGTGATGCGCTTGACCCACAAGGACATATCCTCCCCTCTTGAGAGACGATGTTTCCCCATTTGCGGGCGATTTATGTAGCACAGGGCGAAAGTGCGGGTTGCGCGGCTGCCGGTGGACTGATAAGATAAGATCCTGTCGCCGCCATGCAGCCGCCTTGATGACGGATGGCGTCGAACAAACCAGCAAATGGCTGCTTGACAGTAGCCAAGGCCTGTGATAATCTAATGAACGCTGTCGCTACTACGGCGGCGGTGGTTTCAGCCCCTCGCACCTTGAAAACTAGACAGTGGAAAGATCGGAAAGAGCCAAGCGAGACGGACCGCGTGGTGCCGAGAGGCACCGAAAAAACAGAGCCGAACAAACTATTCTTCGGAGAGTTTGATCCTGGCTCAGGACGAA
>DAHVXO010000107.1 GCA_027356675.1 Symbiobacteriaceae bacterium
CTGGGATTCCTGCTACTACCAAGTTCGCATCTAACACGGTCATCCCCAGCACGTACGTGGCGACTTCGCCGACGGCGTTCTGAACACGCCTCAGCCGATCTGAAAAGGGCCGGCATCGCCCCATGTAGGGTGATGCCGGCCCGTTGATGAATCACTCTGTGCTCATCGTCGCATCCATCTGCTGATTGACCGGGATGATGGCGATGAAGTGGCGCTCGCAGTCCAGCAGCACATCGAGCACCTCGGCTGCCGCCTCGCTCTGCCCGCTCTCCAGCAACATGGAGTGGTACTGCGAGAGCAGTTCGTTCAGATCCCGCTTGCCCCGGTTCCCGATGCGGGTCGTGTAGACCTTGGCGCCCTTGGCCAGCCGCCGCTTGATCGCCGACTCATCCAGCCCGAGCGCTGGCTGGAGCCGGATGTAGACCACGCCGCCGGTCATGCCGGAGCAAATCCACGGCCCGGGGTCGCCCAATACGATCACCCGTCCCTGGGTCATGTACTCAAATGCAAAACCCTTGATGTTCGCCCGAGTGCCGATGGAGCCCAATGAGTCGTCCAGAGGCCCCTTGAGCGACCCGCCGATGATCATATCGGCCCCAGAAAGCCGGATGCCGCACCGGGCATCGGCATCACCCTGGACAATAAAGAGTCCCTTCTGAGCGCCGTAGGCAAAGGACTTGCCCACCGACCCGTTGACATAGCCACCGTAGCGGTTACGATCCTTCAGGATGATGATCTGCCCACCCAACATGCCCTTGCCTACGCCATCCTGGGCGCCGCCATGCACCTTGATCTTGACGCCGGCGGTGTTCCAGGCGCCCAGACCGTTGCCGGCCACGGAACCATCGGTGAGCTCGATGACCGCTTCAAAGTCGTTCGGCAACTGGCGACCGGCCCCGAGCCCCTTGAAGACCGGGCCGTTCTCGGTCCAGGCGGACCCCACCCGGGTGCGGGCGATATCGCCCGCCAGGTAGGTCCCAAGGATGCGATCCCCGGCGGTGATGCCTGCGCTGCTGTAGGATACGTTGACTTCGCCGGCCTGGATCTGACCCGCCGCCACTGCGGCGATCTCCCGGGTGAGGTGATTCGGGGCGCACTGGCGAATCGGCGCCCGCCCGACCGCCACCTCCAGTGGCATCTCCCAGGCCACAGGGGCGACCAGTTCGAACAGATCGACCCGACCGAGGCCCCGCACCTGCTGGAGCAGTTCGGCCCGGCCCACGAGATCCTGGGTCCGCCGAACGCCTAACTGGCCGGTCAGCCGCCGGACTTCCTCGCCCACGCTGGTGAACAGCGAGACGAGCCGCTCGACCGCCTCATCGTACACACGGGGCACAAAGGACTTCAGGCCCTTGTGGTGAGCCTCTTCCAGCGATTCCATCTGGGTTGCGATGCCCACGTGGCAGGTATCCAGCTGGCAGCCGCGGCAGATGGTGCAACCGATCGCCACCATCGCCATGGTCGCAAAGCCGACCCGGTTGGCGCCAAGGAGCATCAGCTTCACCACATCGGTCCCGGACTTGACGCCGGAGTCGCCCCAGACCTCCACCCGATCCCGGATTCCGGCCGCCACCAGCGCCAGGTGCGATTCCCGGACACCGATCTCGATGGGCAGACCGGCGTGCCGCAACGCATGCTTACGGGCGGCGCCCGTGCCACCGTCATAGCCGCAGAGGGCGACCACATCGGCGCCGGACTTGGCGACGCCCACGGCGATCGTGCCGATGCCGGGCACCACTGGAATCTTGACCACGATCTTGGCGTGCGGATTGGTGGTGCGGAGCTCTTCCACCAATTGCGCCAGATCTTCGATCGAGTAAACGTCGTGATTATTGGACGGGGAAATCAGGTCGACACCGGCGGTGGCGTTACGGGCCCGAGCGACCTTGACCGAGACCTTGGAGCCGGGCAGATGCCCACCCTCACCAGGCTTGGCGCCCTGACCGACCTTGATCTCGATGAACCGGCTGCCGTTGAGCATCTCCGCGTGGACACCGAAGCGGCCCGAAGCGACCTGCTGGCCGCGCCACTTCCAGTAACGCCCCACCATGTCGGGAATCTCGCCGCCCTCGCCGTTCATGCAGACGATATCCATGCGCTTCGCCGCCTCAGCGTAGGAGCGAAACGCAATCTCCCCCTGAGAGCCAAAGGACATACCCGAGATGGTGATCGGGTAGCGGTAATCCTCGACGCTCGTGTCGACCTCGGGAGCCGGGATCACTGTGCCAGAGACCCGCTTGAAGTCAAGCAGGTGGCGCAGGGAGACCGGGGTCTCCCGCTCCTGGGTGTGGAGCTTATGCAGATACTCCTCATACTTCTCAGGGGCCGTAGCGGCATCCCCGACGGACTTCCAGAGGCGGGGCCAGAAGTGCAAGGTGCGGGCCAGATCACCCTTGGACTCGCCCCGAACCACCCGATAGCGCTCGCCGGCATCCGCCTTGAGGCGGGCCAGGGAGAGACCGCCATCTGCGGTCCCCATGTAGCCCTCGCAGCCGAAGTACTGGGCGACCTCGGGCTTGAGACCCACGTGGCTGAAGCAGCGGGCGTAGCCCCGGGCCTCATGGATCCCCAGGGTAGAGATGACCTTCTCAACGCCCTTGTGCAAGCCAGCAAACATATTTTCCAGACTCTGGCGAGGATTTTCCTCGCCGGCGGCGACTTCAAACAGGAGATACGGATTGACGGCGTCGGCACCGAGCCCCAGCGCCAGCATAATGTCGTGCAGCGACCGCAGGGCGCCCGAGCGCAGCACCAGCGAGCACCGGCGCCGCAGGTTGGACAGGCCGTCGGCCGGCAGGGCATGCTTCAGCGCCCGGTCGATGGCGGAAAGCGCCAGGTGGGGGTCTATGAAGAGGTTGCCCTCGTCGAAGGCGGTGGCATCGTCGATCAGGAGCAGTTGTGCGCCTTCGCTCACCGCCTGCACCGCCTGGTGGGCCAAGCGGGCCAGAGCCTGCGACATCGCCTCGGTGGGCGAAAAGGTCGTGAAGATTTGCCGCACCACGCCGGGGTCCTTGCCGAGACCGGCCAGGGGATCGAACTCGGCGATCAGGTCCTCGAGCAGAAAGGTCCCGGCGGTCCGTGCCACGTCGCGGTACTCATTATAGGAGATGGGCGAATCGGCACGGTGCCCACCCATGATCACAGGCAGGCGCAACTCCACCCGGGTCGCGAAGGCCAGGGCCCGCTCCTCCTTGCGCCGGACGGCGATGGGGGGCCGGGCACCCAGTACGGTGCGCACAGAGAAGTGCTCGATCTCACGCTCACGATCCACGGCCGGGTTGGTCACCACAGCCACGGATTCCTTGAAATAGTCCGCCAGGTTGTGACGGGTCTCGGAGAGACAGGCCAGCGGCCCGTCGAATCCGAGCGAGCCGATGGGCTCCCCTCCGTTGCCGGCGGTCGCCCGCACCAACTGCAGGTCCTCGCCGCTCCAGCCCATGGCGGATAGCAGCAGTTCCTGGTCCACATGGGCGGTCGCCGTGTGGGTCCCGGCCACGCGGTACGGCGCCAGCGGCCGGCCCTGGAAGCGAACCTCCAGGGTCCGCCCCTCGGGACCGCCCACATCGATAAACTTGCGGTGCAGTTCCGGCTCGGGGAAGCGCGTCCGTGAAAGCTTCAGCACCCGGTTCTGCATCTCCGTGTAGGAGAGAAACTCCGGCCGGGCACCGTGCCCCAGATAGACGCCCATCTTCTCGCCTGGGGCAATCTGGTGCGGGTCACGGATCATCTCTTCGGTGCGCACGATGCCCTGCTCCGAGGAGAAATAGGTGAAGGTATCGGTCTCAACGACCCAGAAGGGGCGCAGGCCCATGGCGTCCACGCTGGCGACCATGTAGTCGCCCGAGCGGGTCGCGATGGCCGCCGGGCCCTGGGCAAAAGGACCCCACGCCTGACGGTAGTACATATAGAGGTCCTGCAGGGCCGGGGGCATACCCTTAATCTCGCCAATAATCGGCGGGAAGATCATCTCGACAGCTTCAAAAAGGGTGACGCCATACTCGTGGATCATGCCCTCGAGGGTGCGGTTGAGGTCCTGTGAGTCCGACCCGCCCCGAGTGAGCTTGATACCCAGTTGCGTCGCCTGCTCCCGCAGCTGGCGGATCGTGTTGATCTCGCCGTTGTGGCCCAGGGCCGTGAAGGGCTGGACGCGTTCAAAGATAGTCGAAGTGTTGGTGCTGTACCGGTTGTGCCCGATGGCCGTCCGGCTCTCGAAGAGCGGGTCGCACAGATCGGGATAATATGCCAACAGGATCCGGGCATCCCCGCGGACCTTGTAGACCACGGTATCGGACGAGAAGGAGACCACGTGGAGGTCGTTCTCCTCCTCCAGCGCCACGCCCAGGCGGAAACAGGCCTGGTTGACCGCCGCAGCGGAAGTGCCCGGCGCAATCGCGGCTACCTGCCAGAACTCGGGCTCATCACCCTGGCCCCGAGGCCCCAGCACCTCGGTGTTGACCTGCCGGCTCCGCTGCAGGAGCACGCGGAAGCCATCCGCCTCCATGCGGCGGCAGATCTGCTCCTTGAGCGTTTTGGCCCAGTATGCCTCCGAGCGCGGAATGAAGAAGTGACCCACGGCGAAATTCAGGGACTCCGCCTGCGCGGCGTCCAGACCTGCTGCACCTAGCAGCGAGGCCCACAGCCTGCGCGGCACATCCAACTGGATGCCGCAGCCGTCTCCTTCACCATCCACATCGCCCGATCGGTGCACCATTTTAACCAGGGCGTCCACAGCGGCCCCGACGATGTCGTGGTCTGGTTTGCCGTCCTTGCGCACTACTGCCATCAGCGCGCAGGCGTCATGCTCATACCGCCGCAGATATTCCCGGATTTCACGCTCCTGCAACATCCGCTCTGCCACGCTCTCACCCTCTCGCGTATTCGCACTGGCGTGCATACGGTATCCAATCCACTGCCGGACAAAAGGTACAAAAAAGAGCCCGGTAATACTACCGCGCTGCAAGAACAGCCCCGCCCGGTCTTTTCCACCCGCGGTGTACCCCGTTCACCTCCGCTAGGCAAAGGTATGCAGGGCTGCGCCGCTCGGTCACTGGCCTCAATGGCCCGGAACCCTAAGGCGCA